>JBHLRC010000121.1:0-9548 GCA_048882965.1 Candidatus Thorarchaeota archaeon | reverse complement strand
GGTTTTGTAATGTCTCTGACTCTCAGTGTTTTTGCACTCTCAATTTCGTTGGGATCTGTTGTTAGAGAAAGACGCAAAGAATATGCTGTCATGAGGGCAATAGGTGGTTCGAAACGTCAGATTGTCAGTATGGTGTTTTCAGAGTTTAGTGGGGTAGTGATTGCATCACTAGTATTGAGTCTGTTTCTAGGAGCACTCTTCGGGTACGTCATGGGCTTTCTTGTAAATGTGATGAGTCCATTCTCTAGAACGCTCTCTGCGACAATTGCATTTCCAATTAACTTCCTAGCGTTTGTGTTGTTCATTGAGATACTTACTATGACTATCGGGGCATACTTACCTGCGCGAGAAGCAGCTAGAACTGACCCTGCAGTAGTTCTAAGAAATATGTGAGGTGATAAGATGGCCAAGAAAAAACAAAAGAATATCCTGAAGGGCAACCCCCTCTGGGCAATTGGCTATGCTATCACATCAATGAGAACAAACAAGGTCCGTAACATAGGCATTGCTCTCATTCTAGCAATCAGTATTGCGATTCCAATGACCATATTCGCCTGGACCACTACTGGAACCCGTCTGGCAGTTGAAGATTACTTTGACCAAAACTCCTACCAATTCAGCATTCAGAATGAGGCAGGTTTCTATGACTATTCGCACCTCTTTGCTGCTCAGGAACTCATCATGTCTAGTCCCTATGCTGAATACGCTCACATCACACCAAGTACAGTGGGTATATTTCGGATGGATGGGACAACGCCGGAGTGGGAGGCGTACTACATAGGAACTCAGAACTATGCACAAGGAATCAAGGACTGCAGAGTCCTCATTGTTGATAATGAGATACTCAGTGTCTGGTCCAATGAGATGGAATTCACAGGAAATACTACACTCAGTCCCGGTGAAGTAATTGTTTCTCAGAGATTCATCGAGCTCACTGAGGAAATGTTTGATAGGACTCTTAATGTGTCATTGAATCTAGATATCGGTTCTGAAATCAGTTTGGATGTTCTACGAACATACTACTCTCCAAGTACGGGCAGACCCTTTGATCCATTAGAACTTCATCGCCAGATCGTACGAAACCTCACAATAGCAGGAATTTACTCGATTGTCAAGCCATCAGTAGTTGTTCAATCTATTCCATCAATCACTCGTACAAATTACGACCCGCTTGGAGCACCTACCAGCGTACTAGGAATTTCTGACTCCGTATTGATGCTGCCTGAGGAACTTGGAGCAGAATCTGTTGAAATGATCACCAATTTTGGATTCTTTTCTCCCATTGAGTTTGTACGGGGATCTGTAAATGGTCTTGCAAAGGCTGGAGTCACTAATGCTGCGGAGCACCTACTAAATCTGAAGACGCAGATTGAAGAGAGTGATGAGATTCTAAGTGTGATTGGTCTAGATAACATAGACCGGTTACAGACCCATATCACAACATATCTTCAAAGCCAAGTATTAATCATCTTAGCTTTCCCCATTATGATAATGAGCCTAATGCTCACCATCTTCACCTCAGAGACCTCCGTTTCTCAGCGAAAGGGTGAGATAAGTGCAATTCGAGCAAAAGGTGCTTCATTCAATCAGGTGTTTTCTGCATTTATATGGGAGTCCCTAATTCTATCCATCGCAGGCTTCCTAGCTGGAATCCTGTTGACTGTGTTTACATCCCCCCTAATGGGATCCTCAACAGGTCTTCTGTCATTTGACCCTACTCGATATGCTGAATTTGTGGCTAAGATGACAATCCCTCTGCAAGCATTAGCTCTATCAGCAGTCATTGCGCTGTTCCTTCCAGCGGCGTACCTATTACATGTGGCACGTAGAATTGATGTTGCTGAAATTGGACAGCCCACTACACGGATGACCTATGAAATACCAGAAGAAACCAACATCTGGTTGTATGCAATTGGTCTAGGTGGGACACTTGGCATTCTTCTCATAGTTCCTGTATTCTTCAACCCTGCAGGACAGACAGCATTTATTGAGATTCTCGTTGCAACTGGAATTCTATTCCTCTCGTCGTATCTTGGTTCAAGAGCTATGCGACTGGTGACAGCAAATGCATCGGAGAAAACAGGTCGTTTGCTAGGTGAGAAGAAGCTATACCTGACTCAGAGTCTCCGAAGACGAAAGGGTCAATTCATACCCCTTCTAGTGATTTTGACCTTGACACTTACAACCACTACAATGATGCTCATTCAGACAGCAAGCTTTCAAGACACCCTCCAGAATGAAGCAATCTATGCACTTGGTTGTGATGTCCGCATTGAGGCTCCTGAACACAACCTTGATTGGGTGAATACCTTGGAGGGTTTTGGGGGTGTCGAAAACGCTACACCGGTCATTGAGAGTCTTTCATATATTGAAACCGAGGCTTTCTACCTCGAGGGATTAAATGCCGATGTGTATAAAATGATAGGGAACTTCAAGTCGACGAGCTTTGTAAGTGGCACTCCTAATGAGGTGTTAACAGCTCTTGATAATACTGCAAATGGTATAATTATCAGCGAGTACTATTCTGAGGATTGGAATGTCACAACAGGTGACTCTTTGACGATTCGAGTCGGAGGTACTACTCCAACGGAATTTGAGATTGTCGGCATTATGAAAAGCGCTCCCGGTTTTGGAATGGCGTCATCACAAGATCTCGATGGAATACCGTTCGGTGCATACTTTGACTTCCAACCAGGTCGGGGAGGCTTTGCACTAGTCAATCTTGATTATCTATCTACAGCAGCCTCTCTCAACTCAACAAGAGTCTTCTTTGTGGGTACAACCTCCTTGGAAGATGCATCAGCTCTCATTGACTTTGTTAGTGCCATTCCATATGCGGTTGTTTACACAGCTGATACTATAGAGTTCAGTTCTGATTCAGTGACGGGTCTTTTCTTGTCTGGTATTGAGGGCCTTACTATGATTGCTTTCATCATGTGCGCAGCCATGGGAATTGCTTCGATTGCATTATTCTTGAGTTCTGCAGTGATTGAACGTGAACCTGAGTATGCTTTATTCCGAGCAATTGGGGGGACCAAGAGACAAGTGGTCTCTTTAGTATTTGGCGAGTTTGCAGGAAGTGTGCTTGCCGCTGTTCTGATCAGTCTAGCCCTTGGAGTGATATTCGGATATACAATGACTCTGCTTACATTTGGAATATCCTCTGTGTGGCCTATCCTGCCCAAGATTTTGACTTATCCGTTGATGGTCATGGTCTTTACCGTAGCTCTGGAGTGCGGTGCTATGGTCGCCGCTTGCTATTTCCCTGCTAGGAGTGCAGGTGGAACAAATCCAGCTGAAGTATTGAGAAATATGTGAGGTAGTAAAAATGAATTCAAGTGTAGAAATCGAAGATGAACTTGACCTTTACAGTGACCTGCCAGATGATGTAGTTGTCAGTGTCAATGACTGCTACAAGATCTATAAAGCACAGGAACTTGAGGTTGTAGCACTGAGCGGTGTTTCCCTCCAGATTCTTGAAGGCAAGATCATGGCTGTTGTTGGCCCCTCTGGGTCAGGCAAGACAACCTTGATCAACGTTATTGGTGGTATCACCAAAGCAACTGTTGGTAAGGTCTATTGGGCCAACCTCCGGACCGACATCACCAAGCTGAGCGAGAGGGTTCTTACTGAGGCTAGACGCAACTTCATCGGATTCCACTTCCAGCTAAACAACCTATTACCTCATCTTAATGCATGGCAGAATGTAGAGTTAGCAGCTAGGATTGCTGGTGTTCCCAGACAAGTTCGAAAGGACCGAGTTGACAGACTCATCAAACTTGTTGGACTTGAAGAACGGAAGCGAAACAAGGCTACAACCCTAAGCGGCGGTGAGAAATCCCGCGTTGCAATTGCTAGTGCTCTTGTCAATCTTATAGACACAGAGGGGAAGGGACTCGTCCTGTGTGATGAGCCCACCGGAGACCTCGACCCCGAAACAGGGGAGAGAATCCTTGACCTGTTTCAGGAGCTGAACGAAACTATTGGTACATCCTTCTTTATTGTCACTCATAGTCAGCAGGTTGCATCAAAAGCTGACGTGACAGTTGAGTTACGTGATGGAGTGATCTCAGGGTTCCATCAGGCTGGTATCGACCTAGACATGCTTGACACTACCCGAATTGTTCGATTGGATGACAAACATAGACTCCCAATGCCTACTGACTTGTTGGGCCTTGCGGGAGACCCACGAGAGTTCAGACTGAGCTATGTGGATAACAAGTTCATACTTGTGCCACAGACTGGTGAAGTTGTGGACCAAATGCGTGAGAAGAAGGCTCGAACATGCAGAGTCTGCGGTGCAGAGATTCCTGGTGGAAAGTTCATCTGTCCGAACTGTGGAAGTCAGGTCACTGTATAGTTTTCAAGAAGGTGTGTGGCTCACTTCTGGCGAGTCACTCCTCTTGAATAAAGCAATAAGCTGTTCAATTGTGGTCCAGTGCTCCATATATTTCCGAATCATGCGGCGGTCCCTCTTCAGGTTCTTGATGCCACTCAACTCGAGTTCCTTTTCGATGAATCTATAGATCTCCTTCCCCTTTTTGTCGAAATCAGTGAGAATGAGAACCTGTCCATCTCTACCTGCTTTAACTTTGATTTTCTCAAGGAGAGTGGGTCTTGTTAGCCGAGTCTGTGTCTTTATTATTGGTGCCTTCAGCCCAAGGTTTCGAAGGACTGAAACATCCCGTTTTCCCTCTACAATCACCAGTAGATTCGGGTATCTTGAATCAAGGGTCTGTATTGTTTCAATAAGCTTACGCTCATTCTGAGTCAGTCTTCCCATACGTTTCTGTTCAACAGATCTCCAGAAACCCTCTTTTCCTCTGCTCGATTCATTATTATCTTCAGTCAAAAGACCACCATGTCTGGATTAAGGTGATATCGCGACCTTCATGGTTTCTCCCTTACTCATCATCTCAAGAGCCTCGTTAATCTTAGCAAGTGGCATCTCGTGTGAAATCAGGAGGTCTGGATTCACATCTCCTGTGATGATAAGTTTCAGTGCTTGTTCTACATGTCTTGGTTTGAGATGAAACACTCCCTTGATGGTCAGTTGCCCGTAATGAAATCTTACAGTGTCAATCTCAAACTTAGTTCCTGAAGCTGCTCCACCGAAAAGGACAGTTGTCCCTGCATCCCGAGTCATTTCCACCGCTTGTTCCCAAGTCTGAGGGATTCCAACTGCCTCAATTACAACATCAGCACCGTAACCTGAGGTCTCTTCTTTTACACGTTTAATTGGGTCCTCTTTAGAGGGATCAATAACAATATCCGCGCCTGCCTTCCTTGCTATGTTCCTTCGAAGCTCGGCAAGGTCTGATGCTATCACTGTAGATGCCCCGTTCTTCTGTGCCAACATAATCAGCATTTGACCTATTGGACCAGCACCAATCACAACGACAGTGTCTCCTAAGCTGATGTTGGACTCCTCAATTCCATGGACCACGCAGGCTAATGGTTCAGTAAGTGCTGCATCTCTAAAAGAGAGTGATTCTGGAATCTGATGTGTGTTCCAACGAACAACATCTTCAGGGACTCGAATGTACTCCGCAAATGCCCCGTTCACAAGACTGTCCTTCAGCTTAGCGCAGAGGTTTGGCATGTCCATCTTACAAAAATAGCAATCTCCACAAGGTGCTGAGTTGGTCGCAACAACCCTCATTCCAGCTTCAAATCCTTTCACGCCTGCACCAACCTCCTCTATTGTCCCTGCATACTCGTGACCAAAAAGGGATGGTGTCTGCTTGATAAGGACAGGATGTCCTCGTTTGTATGTCTTGACATCAGTCCCACATGTAAGGGCTTTTCCAACCTTGATTAGGAGTTCACCTGGACCAATCTCTGGAACATCAGTTTCCTCGTATCGAACATCACCAATGTCGTAATACATCGCAGCTTTCATTCTACGAGACATAAGTCACTACCCCGCGCACCTTCTATTAGTCTGTTTAAATCACTTCCTGACTGACAAACCACAATGCTTAACCATCCTTCACCCGAGCCAGAGAATGGATGGATTGTCATGCGAATCAAGTCAAAATATCCTGAGAGTATGGAGTATCACGCAGAGAGTGAGTGGGACGGAAAGACCGGTGGAACAATCACCACTAGCGATAATCGTCAGATTGTGTACGATACACCAAAGACCTATGGTGGTCGAGGCGAGGGAATCTGTCCCGACGAGATATTTGTGGCTTCAGTGCTTGGTTGCTTGAACAACACACTCCTTGATTTTCAGCGTCGCTTTGAGATGGAGCTTATTTCATTCAAGTTGAGTGGGAATGCAAAGGCTGTCTTTGATGGAGCAGGTTACAAAATCATAGGTCTCACAGTTACTGGTGAGGTTGTTGTAGGTGAAGATGAACTTGAAACCGCTCAACGTTGTGTTGAGCTGATGCAAGAATATTGTCATCTCACAAGAACTATCAAAGATTGTCTCCCCTTCGAGTACGATATCAGTGTGCGTGAAGAATGAACTAACCATCTAATTCTTTCATCAGCTCTCCAATCCTATCCATATACGCCTCGATGTTAGACCATTGTCCACCTTGAAAGAAGACGCTCTTGCAGTACTCACAGAGCCAGAACTCTGTGTAGTGCCTATAGGTTTGATCTGGTACTAATCCCTTAATCCGCTCCTTTTCCCTACCAGTAAGATGAGTCAGAACACCGTTGCACTTAGTGCATCGTGACTTGGAAGGGTCTGCTTCTGGCTTGATTCCGAATCTCAGAAACACACTGGCAACTTCTTCATTAACAGTCCCTCGGACTAGCATGAATTCTACACCTGCATCCTCAGCTCGCCTTGACAGAAGTGCATCAGAAGTCAATAGGACTCGTTGTTGTTCCTGTGCAATTCGCAATAAATCATCATCATGGATTACTGTGGAATAGAATGCATCGTGACCTGTAAGTCTGAGCCACGTGGCTAGTTTACCAAGCATCGCATCGACAATGAATTTCTTCACTGTGATTCACCAAAGATGATTCTTGCAGCGTTTTTCCACATGACTTTCTCTATCTCGTCTTCTCTTACCTGTTTGTATCCTTTATCTATCAACTCTGAAGGTAGCTGTAATTCTTTTACGAACTCAGTCCATTTCTTGAGTGGCATTATGTGTTCAAACAAGGGGAAATCACTCCCAAAGATTACTCGATTGGGAAACAAGCGTAACATCTTTGCATCTGCAATCATCTGATGGAACTTCGCCGGAACTGACGCCGCAGATATTTGCCATCCAGAAATATCAAAAGAAACATTCGGGTTCTTGGCGGCAATCATTAGAGTTTCATCCTGCCAAGGATAACCGACATGTGCCAGGACAATTTTGAGACCTGGAAAGTCAGCAGCAATTCTATCAACATTGACGGGTCGTGCATATTTCACATATTTGAATCGTGGAGTGAATCCTTGATGGATGACGATTGGAATGTCTAAGTCAATGCATAATCTATAGTATGGATCAAACTGCTTATCATCCGGATAGAATCCGTTGGGTGGGTACATCTTCCATCCTCGACATCCCTTCTCTCTGACAGCTCGTTCAAGCTCCTTCAGCCCACTCTCTCCCCTTCTAGGATCTATACCGACAAACGTGATGATATTTGGATAGTCCTCAACCTCATTGGCATGCCAATCAGTCTTTTCAGTCAACGAGAGTGGCATCTCTTGGTGTAATGCACTGTCTATTGGGAGCACAACAGCACGCTCTATACCACTATTCTGCATAGCCTCATGAAGCGACTCAACAGTAGAATCAAGAACTGGATCGGTACCTGTTCTCTGCGCAGCAATCTTCCGTGCTTCTAAATCACGTTTGCTGATTATTTCTCTGGACCAAGTATGCGTGTGTGCATCAATGACTTTCAATTGAATCCCCTCTATAGTTCACTCTGCACTCTCTCAAGCTCGTCAATTACTTTGGTGGAAACAGTGACACTTCCTAATCCTGTATAGTGTACTGTTCCGTGATAATCACTTCCTCCTGTGCGTATGACATCTAGGTCTTTAATGGCTTCTCTAACTTCATCCGCTGAGCGGTGCATCCCCATGAAAGCATAGTCATACTCCACCTCCACTCCTAGGAGACCAACATCGATTAAATCATCAATAAGGGGACGAATATCATCAACTTTCACTGTTAAGGGATGCGCAATGACTGGGACAGCTCTTACAGTCCTGAGGAGTTTCACAGCATCAATCGTATCCATCTTGACTTTCTCAACAAATGCTGGCTTACCAGCAGCCAAGTACTTCTCGAACGCTTCTTGAGTACTCTTCACATACCCCTTCTTAATTAACAATTGTGCAACGTGCGGTCGACCCGGACTATCCACACCCTCAAGACCCTCATAGAGTTCTTCAATAGTAACGTTCATTCCCAGATTGTTAAGTTTCTGTATCATTTTTGGTAACCGATTATATCTCCCCTCTCTCAACGTTCTCAAACCATCATTGAGCGGTTTAGAGTCGAGAGGTACCAAGTAGCCCAGAATATGGATCTCCTTCTTCTCGTATACTGTGCTTATCTCTACTCCTGGAACTCGTCTGAGTTCATCTGACGCATCAGCTTCCATGAACTCTTGAATTCCATCAAGCGAATCATGGTCTGTGAGTGCAATCCCTCCAAGTAATAATTCATCAGCCTTTCTCACCAATTCTGTAGGCGAATCGGTTCCATCAGAGCCCGAAGAGTGAATGTGAAGGTCAGCACGGGCTCTCACCATGAGCTGCCTCCCGTGTTAGTGTTTCTACAAGTCGTCGAACTTTGTGGCATATCTTCCGTATCTCCTCACGAGTAACAGTAACTCCTGATGGACAGTCCTTGTCGATTACGCACTTCTTCTTGCGGGCATCATAAATGATTGGATAGTACCTACATCCCTCTGGCCTATTCTCATATATCTGACAGACTTTCCTTTCCGGGTCATAGAAATAGCAATGTCCCTCAACATTCCTTAGTTCACAGAATCCATCCATCACTCGAACAACGAAATCCTTCTTGTCGTATCCTAACTTCTCGATTCTGTTGACGTCCTCCTTAGTCAATGTCATCTCTGTTTCAGTGCAACACAGACGGACTTCTTCACACGATCCATCATGGTTGCAGACAAATGGGCTCACTATAGGTTGGACTCCTGGTGCATCGGTCAGATTGCGGTTTAGTGGTTCATCACGCTGATGAGTTCGTTCACCATCCCTACTTCATCATCATCCCGACGATGATGTGTAACAGACTCAAGGCTAAATATGCTTTCCAAAGGTGCTGTCATCTAGATTTTTCTAAACGCAGACCGAATTGCCAGATTATCACAGCTAGTTCCACGAAAATCCCTGCTAGAAGGACTCCTGCGTCTTTGACATATGGATCAGGCAAATCAAGATTCGTGCTCATCAAAGTGACTATCTTATATTCCTCTAGTGAATACCACTCGTATTGCACAAGAATACCTGAATCCATGTCATAGTGTAAAAAGGTCTGATTATTTATCTCACAATCCCAACAATCATAGCCATAGGCGTCAGATGTACCCACTATCAACGCTGT
>JBHLRC010000120.1:0-9559 GCA_048882965.1 Candidatus Thorarchaeota archaeon | reverse complement strand
CGCCTCCAGGCGGGCTCTATTTCTCTATTGTACTTGAACCCAGGTTAGGATTTCAGAATGCTCCATTGTTGGGACTACTTGGTGCATGCGCAGTTGCTCACAGTCTTCAAAATCTAGGTCTGAAGAATGTTTGTTTGAAATGGCCAAATGATGTATTGATTGGAAACAGCAAGATCGCAGGTATCCTGAGTGAAGCTGTATCTGTGAGCAACAGAACATTGGGAGTAGTTATGGGAATAGGCGTGAATCAGAATTGTCCGGTTGCAGATATGCCTCTTGGTCTGAGGTGGCCCACTACTTCAATCATCGATGAATTGGGAGTGAAAACATCAACTCAAGCATTACTCTGTTCAATTGTAAATCAGATTGATTCTCTTCTTTTATTGGTGGATACCCAGAATTCATTTGGTCCAATCCTTGACGAATGGAGAAGGTTAAGCTCGACAATAGGTAGTCGTGTACGGATACATGAAGAAACAGAAACCATTGATGGTACAGCAAAAGACATTGACTCAGACGGGGCTTTGATTGTGGAAACAGATGATGGTTTAATACATGTCTTAATCGGTGATGTTTCCCATCTGAGAGAAGAGGAAGGAGATTAGATGGAGTTTTTGATTCTGACTGATATTCATGACTCATGGACTCACCTAAAGAAGATGCTCCAGCTTGCAGAACAGATGGATGGCGTAATCTTTCTCGGAGACCTCATGAAATTCAGAAAGTTCACTGAAGAATCAATAGAAAATCTGACTCTGATAAAGGAAGCAAGTAACTTGATGGTTGGGCTTCCCGGAAATGGTGCGGTAGTCCAAGTACGTGATATGTTTGATAGTCTCAGGATAAATCTGCATTGCAAAGGAATCATCATCGAAGATACAGGTTTCTTTGGCATAGGTGGCGTACCTACTACAGTCCAGACGATTTCTGATATCCGTGAGTTTTTCAAAACACAAGACACGTCAGGCATACCCCCCAACAGCAAAGCAATGGAAACTTGGAATGCGTTTGGAATATTCTATGAAAATGGCAGGTTTGTCGTGGAGGACTGGACTGATTCTGATCTAGCTAAGATGAGTAGGTACACGAGTCCCTTTGAACACTCAGAAGAGCAGATAGATGATATTCTCTCCACAGCCTATGAGCAGATTAAAGGTGCTTCATTGAAGATAATGCTATCACATGTTCCTCCGTATGAATCTGGTACCATTTCTGCATTCCCCCTTGGAGTATCAACTGGGAGCAAAGCACTCTCCGAATTCATTATTGAGCATGATGTGGATCTCTCACTTTCTGGTCACAATCATCAGAACTACACTTTCTATATTGAGAATACGGAGTGTATTGTGGTCCCAGCTGTCCTGAATGGATACTATGGAGTCCTGTCTGTAGACAATGATTCAGAGAACCTCAGTACTGAGATTTGCGAATTCTAAAAGTGCACCTTAAGACATAATACGGACATGCTAGAATATTGCAAGGAGATGTACTCTTGAAACCCACAGTTGTCAAGGTTGACCCGGAACAGATTAAGAAACTTCACACATTGCTTCTGAAGGGGCGGGATGCCGCAGATCTTGCTACAACTAATGAGTATGAAGCTTTCCGGATTATGGTTGCTGGGGAGGCAATTGTTGGGTACACAAGTGGTAAAATCGTAAGCAATGGTCCTCATTCTGCTGCTGCGGTCCAGAAGGCAATCCTGGAGTTCGGTTCTGATTCTGAGCAAGTACTTGTCATTGGATCTGATGAGGCTGGAAAAGGGGAGTGGTTGGGTCCAATGACAGTAGCTGCAGTTGCCTTGACTCCCGATCAATCCAAGCTGATGCAAGCTCTTGGAGTTATGGACAGCAAGAGTATGTCTGTAGACCGAATAGCTGAACTTTCAAAGACAGTACGTCGCAATGCTCTCAAGGTTGAATCTCTCCTAATTTCACCTGAGAAATTCAACAAGCAGATTGAGGAGTTTCGCAAGGAAGGAAAGAACCTCAATGATATGCTAGCATGGGCTCACACCAAAGTCATCTCTGAGGTTTACGAGTCAGTACGGGGAAGGAAAGAACCAACAAAAATCGTAATTGACCAGTTCGCTCGGGTCAAGACTGAGGTACGTCTGAGACAAAAGATAGACCTTGGTAAGATCAAACTTGTTCAGCGTCCAAAAGCTGAAGATGAGATTGCAGTTGCTGCAGCAAGCATAATCGCACGTGAAGCCAGAGAAGCGTGGATTGATTGGGCATGCAATAAATTTGGATTTGATTTACGGGAACTTAGTATTCAGGATGCACATACTCACAAAGACAGAAGTCTGTTCGCTAAGGAATCCTATATCAAGTCACAACTAGGAGTGAAAGACTGAACCCAATGCATATGTAGCATATGCGAGTCCTTTTTAGAAACGCGGGAAGTCCTGCACTCGATTGAACTATGAGTGATTCATCAAATAGAGGGCTTAGTCTGCTTGACAAACTCCTCCCTGTCTGGATACTCACGGCTATGGCCCTTGGTCTTCTCCTTGGATACTTCATTCCGGGTTTGGCTGATGCACTTGACTTTTGGAGTATTGGTACTGTTTCATTTCCAATCGCAATAGGACTTCTTTGGATGATGTATCCAGTTCTAGCAAAGGTCAAGTATGAAGAACTGGGTAGGCTGAAAGAACAGAAGAAGATGTGGGGTGTTTCACTAGTCCTGAATTGGGCAATAGGCCCTCTTTTAATGTTCATTCTGGCATGGGTATTTCTACCTGATCTGCCTGATTACAGAGTTGGAATCATACTCATTGGTCTTGCAAGGTGCATCGCTATGGTGCTGATTTGGAACATGATGGCTGGGGGGTGTGCCGAATCATGCGCAGTACTTGTGGCGATTAATTCAATCATGCAAATCCTGCTTTACAGTGTTGAAGCATGGTTCTACATCACATTTCTCTCTGAGCTACTCGTTCCTGGCAGTGGCTCGGTGGTTTCTTTCACAATCTTTGACATAGCATGGAGTGTTCTTATATTTCTAGGAATTCCCTTGTTGGCAGGCTTCCTTACCCGAGTCATCCTTGTAAGACGCCGAGGTAAAGAGTGGTATGATGGAACCTTTGCACCACGGCTAGGTCCCGCTGCACTATTAGGGCTACTCTTCACAATCATCATAATGTTCAGTTTGAAAGGAGATGTGATTCTAAGCCTCCCATTTGATGTGTTTAGGATTTCACTCCCACTACTATCATATTTCATGCTGATGTTTTTCGTTTCATTTGGAATCTCGAAGCGAATGGGCTTTACCTATGATAAGAATGTCACAATATCTTTCACTGCTGCTAGCAATAACTTCGAGCTCGCCATTGCTGTTGCAGTTGGTGTGTTTGGTATTGGTTCCGGACAGGCACTAGCTGCGGTCGTAGGACCTCTAATCGAAGTTCCTGTACTCATCACCCTCGTCTATGTGTCAATATGGTTGGGAAAAAGATTCTATAATCGACGACCCGGCGACCCTCTTCAATGTGAAACTTAGCATCAACTATCGTTTGAGAGTTCGGCGACGTCTCGTCCTCATCCAAGCTTTCTTGATGTGGTGTGCTCGATGAGCCTTGCTGGATTGGAAAACCCTGAGATTGCCATATCTGTTATCAGTCTTGATCTTGTTCTGATGATGCACAACTTCACCCGGTTGAAGTCTTCTACCCAGTTTTTTCTCAGCTTTCCAACGATGAACGAGTTTTCCTGAGTCTATGAATCGGAGATAACCTTGAGCATCTCGGTAGGTCTTCCTCATGATGAGCCTCCATTAATTGTGTCCATAAAGGATTATCCACTAGTTAGAGGAATCGCGCCAAGAATCGCAATTAACCTGACAGGAATAATCCGAATCGTATTTTTCCCTAGGTGCTTTTTCTGAAGTATATGTATACTGACTGGTCTGAATCATCTGCAATAACACTGTATTCAACACCCTCAACAAGGTCGACCAGATGCTTGAGCTCCTGAATAGCATCATTAGTGTCCCTATGGAGGTGAAGGTGATCTTTGAGAAATTCCAAACCTATAGCAATATCATTATCTGCCATCTCTTTTACCATCTTTTGAAGGCGGTCGTTCACCTTCATGTCAATTTCAGTATTCGATTCTTTCAGCTCCGAAATCTTCTTTGTATGTTTCTTCCATGACATTTTGTTTTCACTTCATCTAATCTAATTATGACATTCATTATTCAGTGTTTGTACAAACCTCCTCTTGTTCTGTCTAGACTATTACAAATGCGCCTTGTTCGAGTCAACTTATTCGCGTCTAATCAATACACACTCATATTAGAAATGCTCAACAGAACATTCAAAACCAGCTTCATAGACCACGAGATGTAATGTGAGGAACTCATTATGCCAAAGGAATCGTTTGACAAACTTGCTGAGATGAGAGAGAAAGCACTAGAAGCTGGAGGCGAGGAGAGAAAGAAACGTCAGCACGAAGCTGGTAAATACACAGCTAGGGAGCGTATTGAGAAACTTCTCGATCCCGGTTCCTTTGTTGAGGTTGACGAGTTTGTAGTTCATCGTGAGTCTGCCTTTGGTATGGATGAGAACAAGATTCTCGGTGATGGTGTCATTACTGGATACGGTACAATCGATGGTCGAAAAGTGTTCATCTTCAGTCAGGACTTCACTGTCTGGGGTGGTTCCCTCGCTGAGATGTATGGTCTCAAGATATGCAAAGTCATGGACATGGCTTTGGAAACTGGGGCGCCAGTCATTGGCTTGAACGACTCTGGAGGTGCTCGCATACAGGAAGGAGTGAAGAGTCTTGCTTCCTACTGTTGGATTTTCAGACGTAACACTTTGGCAAGTGGAGTGATCCCTCAGATTTCCGCAATTATGGGCCCATGTGCAGGCGGCGCAGTGTACAGTCCTGCAGTCACTGACTTCACGCTGATGGTGAAAGGTACAAGTCACATGTTCATCACCGGGCCCGAAGTCATCAAGACGGTCACTGGGGAAGAAGTCAGCTTTGAGGAACTAGGTGGTGCCATGACCCATAACACGACCAGTGGAGTCGCATCATTCGCAAGTGAGGATGAAGATGACTGTTTCTTACAGATCAAAACACTCCTCAGTTACATTCCAAGTAACAATCTTGAGGAACCACCAAGAATTGACACAGGACATGCTCCAGATGATATTGATGAGTCAATCGATGATCTTGTACCTGAGGACCCCAACGTTCCCTATGATATGCGTGATGTCGTCACGAAACTTGTTGACAATGGTGAGTTCTTCGAGGTCCATGAGCATTGGGCGAAGAACATGATGACGGGTTTTGCACGTTTTGATGGTCGCTCAGTAGGTATTGTGGGCAACAATCCTGCGCATCTTGCTGGTACAATAGACATCAACGCATCTGACAAGTGCGCTCGATTCGTCCGGTTTTGTGATGCATTCAATATCCCTGTTATCACATTCATGGACGTCCCCGGCTATCTTCCTGGAACTGCTCAGGAGTGGGGAGGCATCATCAGACATGGTGCAAAGATTCTCTATGCTTTTGCAGAAGCTACAGTCCCACTCATTACCATCATCACCCGAAAGGGCTACGGTGGTGCGTACGACGTTATGAGCTCAAAGCACATCGGAGCTGACCTAGTCTACGCTTGGCCTGGTTCGCAGATTGCAGTAATGGGTCCCGATGGAGCTATCAATATCATTTTCAGAAAAGAGATTGCTAAGGCTAAGAACAAGGAGAAGAAGCGAGCAGAGCTCGTGAAGGAGTACAAGGAGCAGTTCGCTAATCCTTACATTGCTGCAGGTCTTGGATACATCGACAAGGTGATTTATCCACGGGAAACAAGAAAACTGATTTGCAATGGTCTTGATTTGCTAGTAAGCAAAAGGCAAAATAGACCTCCGAAGAAGCATGGTAACATTCCACTCTAATCTCGCAGGTGACTATTGGATGCAATTCGATTACATCTTGTGGTTGCATAAATACGCAATAATCGTGGGACTCATTCTTGGTGCTCTTATTCTTGTTCTTCTAGCATGGAATCATTATGCTCGAGGCCAATTTGAGGATATGGGAGATTCTGATAGACTCCAAACACCTACCTATGAGCAAATGGATTCTGGTGTTGTAGTGAGTGACCCCGATGATGAGGATGATCCGTAGAAACGCTTTCACATCCTCATCTAATACTTGCATGGCCTTTTCTTGAACCTACTTGGAATTTAATTATCGAAGCATCGCGTACTATGTGCTACTTAGATTAGCTACCGGTGACGCCTTTGGCGATACGGTCTCCGACCTCTTTGTCAATGTTGCGCCAGTACTCAAATGCACGCTTTAACACGGGTTTCGATACGCCATTCTTGAGAGCTCCGACGACATTGGATACCAGACGATCTCGCGCTGCATCATCCATTACCTTGCGCACTAACGTACCAGCTTGGCTCCAGTCATCATCATCTTTACGCAGTGTGTATGCAGCACGGATGAAATCTCCAGTTGCACTCCATACCTCGACCTGCTGATGATCTGCTTTCGGACCTCCTTTCGAGTTTGGTGCGTACACAGGATCAGATACATTGTCAATCCGCATTGCTCCGTCCTTGCTGTAGCTATGCACAGAACTTCTTGGCCTGTTGACTGGGATTTGCCTGTAGTTCACTCCCAAGCGAGCCCGATGCGCATCTGAATATGAGAAGAGGCGAGCAAGTAGCATCTTGTCCGGGCTGGGTCCGATACCTGGTACAAGGTTGTTTGGTTCGAATGCTGCCTGTTCTATTTCTGTGTGGAAGTCAGTAGGATTACGATTAAGCGTTAGTCGACCAACTTCATGCAGCGGGTAATCAGCGTGCGGCCATACTTTAGTCAGATCGAAGGGATTGTATCGGTATGTTTCGGCTTCTTTGAAAGGCATAATCTGCACTTTCAGAGTCCAACTGGGATAATCACCCCGCTTGATTGCCTCGAACAAATCACGTCGATGGTAGTCAGCATCTTGACCTGCAATACGGTCTGCTTCCTCTTGAGTGAGGAATTCAATTCCCTGATCTGTCTTGAAATGATACTTCACCCAGAAACGTTCGTTTTTAGCGTTGACCCACATATAGGTATGGCTCGTATAACCATTCATGTTCCTCCATGACTTGGGAATACCGCGGTCTCCAAACAATATTGTGACCTGATGTGCTGATTCAGGCGAAAGGGTCCAGAAGTCCCATTGCATATCATTATCACGCAAGCCACTGTCCGCTCGACGCTTCTGTGAACGGATAAAGTGTTGGAACTTCATAGGATCGCGGAGGAAAAACACAGGAGTATTGTTGCCTACCATATCGTAATTGCCTTCGCTGGTATAGAATTTCAATGCAAAGCCCCGCACATCTCGCCAAGTATCAGGGCTGCCGCGCTCTCCAGCAACAGTAGAAAATCGAGCCAAGACATCTGTCTTTACACCTTGCTGAAACACTGCTGCCTTGGTGTAGGCGCTTACATCTTTGGTCACCTCAAAGTTACCAAAGGCTCCTGAACCTTTTGCGTGGGGTTGTCGCTCTGCTATTCGCTCCCGATTGAAGTTTGCCATCTGTTCGATAAGATAGGTGTCTTGTAACAGGATTGGTCCATCCGGCCCAACGGTGAGTGAAAACTCGTCGCTGGCTACTGGAATTCCTGCATCATCTGTTGTAGACTTACGGTCCTCTTTTTTCATGTAACTCTCTCCTTCGTATATTGATTCGTGGATTGGTTTCTCTCTCATTACGCTTGATTGATCCAATGTCAGAATCAATTATCAATATAGTGAATAACTAGTAAAAAAATTAATCATTTTACCTACTATTACGACCTTAGTCATCCGCTTCAATTCCTTCATAGATATGAAGAGATAATCTGGTGCGACTATTTTGAGTGGATTTCTTGGTTTTGATTCAAGAATCCCATCACTTCTTCGAGCAGGAAACATACTGTCTTATTCAAGGTCTTGCTGACATTTGCTTTTGACATCTTCAAAGTTTCAGATATTTCAGAAATGGTCTTTTTCTCCCAGATGAAATAGAAACACTGTCGCAATTGTGTTGTGCTAAGACCAAGAAGAACTGAAAGAATGAGAAGTGAATAGATTACAGCATTTTTTTCTTCGCTTGCTGCATTCTCATCAATGCTAAAACCAGCAGGTCGACTCATGTATTTCATCTGTCTAATCTCATCGAGTGCCTCTCTTGCATTCCAGAATGCTGGTCCATCACACTCGTCCGCGTTCTCATTATGAACAATGATTTTTCCTGTTCCGAGTCCAACTCGAAACTCTAACTCTTCCATTAGAAGTCTGTGAAAGAGAAAGACTATGGGCTCCCAGCTATGTGTTAAAAGTTCAATACTATCACCTTGGGTGAGAGTGGGAAGAGCATCACAGTATTTTTCGAATTGTTCGAACGTCTGACTCAAAATGTTTCGCAGCTTTTTGTCTAGCATTCTCCGATTACGAGGAGTTGCATTTCTTGATGCCACAATGTCAATAATCGTCGCAATCATCTGGCTCTCATCCGGGCATCAGAAAACTAAAGATCCACCATGTCAATGCAAGAGCCATTGTTATGCTCATGAGTGTGCCTAGAATATACCAGTCAGCACAAGCACGATCATCTGTGACTTTACTTGAGTAGCGGAAGATTGCTTTTCCAGCAACGATGACAGAGAGAAAGCTAAGGACTGATGCGAAAGATAATACACCGTCATAGTATGTGATCATGAGTGCTAGAAATATCAGACTTCTTTCAACACATCCAATAAGATAGCCTCCATATCGTAATCCGCCGCACTTAGACGCTATGTCTTTTTCAGCTCCCTCTTCAAGCCATGCAAAGACCAAGTCAATTATCAGACCCGGCAAGATCAATGTTAGTAGATACCCAAAAATGATGGTATAAAACTGTGAATATAGTACTGTCATTGAATAGACTGTTGGGATATATAACGCGACTCCACTGACAATAGTCACTAATAGACTGAGGAGTCTTTGCTGCATCTTCATAAGACCACAACCTCTCACAAAACTATAGCTCCTTACTCCTATATATGTTTACCTTTTTAGTTAACAAATAATAATGTTAACTATAATAGTTAATAAATTCTTATGTAAACCATATTGGTTACAATGACCTACTAGAAATAAAATTTTCTCTCCAAGATCAGTTTGTCGTTCAAATTATTGGGTTAATTTTTCCAAATCTCATTGGAGAAAATATTTAAATACAAGTTATATAAACGCGCATTAGTATAGTTGGTGATTTTACCAATGATGAATAAAGAAGAATTTGAGCTAAGGGTGAAGGCTTCTAAGTTGACAAAGAGTCAGGAAACCGTTCTGAACATATTGCGGACACAAGGAAAGAATGGTGTAACTCCCAAACAGCTCTTAGGAGAAGTGCATTTTGCTGCTCGTACCGTAAGATACGCTCTAAGGAAACTTCTGGCTAAGAATCTGATTCGTCGAATACCCTGTCTTCAGGACATGCGACAATGGATCTATGTTCCTGCATAATCGAAAAAAGAATGGTTGGGGGAGAGCCCCCCTACTT
>JBHLRC010000119.1:0-9684 GCA_048882965.1 Candidatus Thorarchaeota archaeon | reverse complement strand
ATCATAGAGTTTCTCAGGGACAAAGTCAAACCATATGCTTTGCCAAAGTCTGTCGAGTTTCGCGATGAACTTCCACTGACCCACATCATGAAGCTCCACAAGAAGGTTCTGAGAGATGAGGAACTATCTAAAAAGGAGGCGTAGATATGACTAATGGAGATACTAAATTGAATAGAGCGTTTCTAGGGAAGGAGTACAATGCTGAATCTCAAACTGTAGATCCAGAGAGTGTTCGCAAGTATGCTCTTGCGACCAATGAGAGGAATCCATTGTATCTTGAAAAGTCGGATTCCAAGCTTGTGACCCCTCCGATATATCCTGTTGTGTTTCTGCCAGATATACTCAGTCAATTCAAAGACGATGCGGAAAAGATGCAACTTAATCTATTGAGAGTGGTTCATGCTGAGCATCAGATGATCTGGAGAGATAGGCTTCAGGTAGGGGACAAGATTAGGACCAGTGCAAAGATAGTCAAAATGGAGCAAAAAGGTGCAAATGAGATTCTAGACCTTCAAATACAATGTAAACGAGATAATGATCCAGTAGTGGAGATGTACTATCGAATACTTTCCCGGGGTGAGAAGAAATCAGGGGAGAAGACACCTTCCGAGAGACCTCAGGCACCTCCGAGGGGTAAACTCTTAGTGAAACAAGAGAGCAAGGTCACTGCCGACCAAGGTTTGAGATACGCTGAAGCATCGGGAGACCACAACCCCATTCACAAAAGCGATGAAATTGCCAGAAGTGCTGGACTGCCCAGTGCAATACTCCATGGATTATGCACAATGGCTCTAGCTTCTCAAGTCATTGTTGATGGACTTCTTGATGGAAACCCTGAACGTCTGAAGAGTATGAGTGTTCGTTTTGCACGACCTGTATTATTGAACCAGACCATCACTACGGAGGTTTACGAGGGAGAGGTCAATGAGGACGGATTGCAGACTGTTCACTTCGAAACACGAGATGAGAAAGGGGTTCCGGTCATTACTCGTGGAACAGCTGAGTTAAGTGGATAACCGATTCATCATTGATTTTGTTCTGAAAACCAAAAAAGGGTGAGATTCAACTAGTCATACTTGAACTGTAGAGAGGTGAACTGATTGCTGGACTTTATTGTTGGCGGATATTCCATTGAGGAGTTCAAGAAGTACTACTGCACTCTCTCTGACCTCCAAACCTACTATGTGAGCATCGGTAGCAGAGAGCCGGAATCTTTTGATCTTGGGTTGGATGAAGAGCGGTATGTTGAGAGAAATCCGGATCACCTGATAGTAATGATGAATGAAGGGGAGATTGTTGGCCACTGTGTTTGGCATGAAACCACCACTGAAGAGATGACTCCAGGCGACCCACGAGATGATGATGACAGGGACTGCTTGCATCAGCTCTTCGGCGGAGTGAAGGATAATTTGGTCGAACTTCATGAGCTCTGGTTAAAATCTGAACACAGAAGAAAGGGATTTGGTCGGCAGTTCTTTGACTTCTTCGAGGACTACATATCGGTAGCTGGGTTTGACGGAATCGTTTACTACTCAGACCATGAAGCTGCCATCGCCCTATGTAGAAAGAGAGGTTACAAGGAAGGATTTCTGGAGAGCTCGGGCTTGTACGTGTTCACTCTGCCGTTCTCGATACACTGATTACATCCTTGTTCAGTTTCGTGATTCAACACAAATAGGAGTACATTTCCATGTCAAAACCATTCAGAGTCATACAAATTGGGTTTGGATCGCTAGGTCGTCACATCACCAGTTCGATCTTGAGTAGAGAGAATCTCGAGTTGGTATCAATTGTGGATGCAAATCCTGATCTAGTTGGCAAACCCATAGATGAACTTCTCCAAGATAATATCGAAAGCAACATCTCACTTACAGATGACCTGCAGACAGTATTGAAAACAGTCCCTGCAGACGTTGCGATTGTTGCGACTTCTTCATCATTGGAGGCAGTCAGTCTCACGATTGAGTCTTGTCTTGACAGTGGTCTAGATGTAATTTCAATCTGTGAAGAATTATCATTTCCATACCGAAAAAAGCCGGAACTAGCAGACAAACTGAACCAATTTGCGTTGAAAAAAGGAAAGACAGTCATTGGTACAGGAATCAATCCAGGATATCTCATGGATTTGTTGCCTATTGTTCTGACAGGTCCGTGCCAGAACGTGGATACTATCCAGGTAACTCGTCACATGAATTCAAGCCACAGGAGACCCTCATTCCAAAAGAAAATTGGAACAGGGATGACCAAAGAGGAGTTCAGAAAGAACATCGATGAGGGACACATCACAGGACACGTTGGTCTGGTTGAGTCAATCCAGATGATTGATGCAGCTTTGAATCTAGGTTTGGATGAAATCAAGGAGGTACCACCTGAGGCGGTCATTGCAAAGAGTAAGACAACCAACTCATTTGCCACGATTGAGAAGGGAGATGTCCTAGGCCTCAGAAGTGTGGGAATTGGTAAACGGAATGGAGAACAGATTGTGACCCTTGACTTTCAAGCATACGCTGAAGCAACCCCACAGTATGACGAAGTCATCATTGAGGGACTTCCTAAGATGCACCAGAGGATTGAGGGAGGAGTACATGGAGACCAGGGGACCATTGGTATGATTCTAAATCTGATTCCCATTGTAATCAAGGAAACTCCAGGTCTCAAGACCATGAAGGATATCCAGGTCCCAAGAAACACAATGCGATACTGGAAAGAATAGAATAGAGGAGGTAGAGATGCTAGAAGACTACAACCGAAGGACACCCAAGTCTGCAGCACTCTGGAAGAGGGCGGTGACCCTGTTTCCTGGAGGAGTTAGTCACAACATCCGGACCTTTGGTATGCCGGGATGTGATTCATATCCACCCTATGTCAGTCATGGACAGGGAAGTCACATTTGGGATGTTGATGGGAATGAGTACATCGACTGGTGGATGACCCACTACTCTCAAATTCTAGGACATAATAATCCTGTAATAAAGAGAGCAATAATTGACCAACTCGAGGGGGGTAACCACTTTGGGATTCCAAATGAGCCACAGGTATTGTATGGCGAGAAACTCAGAGAAGCTGTTCCAATACTGAAGAAGATGAGATTCACTGCCACAGGTTCGGAATCGACTCAGTACGCAGTAAGACTTGCGAGGCTATTCACAAAACGGAAACTCGTGGGGAAAGCTCTAGGGGGATGGCATGGTGGTAATGATGCGCTCACCTATCACATGAGCCACCCATATTCGGACCATGCTTTCTACAATGGTATCTCCTTTGATTACAACGACCGAGAGAGCTTCGATGATATGATGAAGGAGTATGGAAAGAACCTCGCAGCTGTCATCATTGAACCGGTGATTGGTGCCGGAGGAGGAATGCCTCCTGAAGGTGACTTTCTAGCGTATATGAGAGAGGAAACTGCATCCCGAGACATCCTACTCATACATGATGAGATCATCACTGGATTCCGACTCAGGTATGGAACAGCTGGTGACAAAATATTCGGTTCTGAACCGGATCTCTTGACCCTAGGAAAGGCAGCTGCTGGAGGAATGCCTCTAGGGGTCTATGGTGGTCGAGAGGACGTCATGGCACTTGCAACCCCAGGAGCAGAAGGTGGTCGATGGGTTGGAGGTGGAACATTCTCAAGCCATCCATTGACTATGGTTGCAGGCATCGCAGTACTGAACCAACTGAAAGAGAAGAGAAATGAGTATGAGAAATTGAACAAGATGGGGGACTCCTTCAGAACGAGATTGAACGACATGCTCCAGGAGATGAACGCACCTCTCATCGGTACGGGTTATGGTTCCATAAACTTCGTGAGTGTTCTAACATCGGTGTTGAAAGAACCCCTCAGGACACCCGGACAACTCGGAGCTCTCTTTGACCATAAGAAACAGGACATATTCCAAGGCCATCTCATGCAGGAAAGCGTGTTTGGATACCATGGACTGGGAGCTCTGTCCTTCACCCACACTGAAGAGGATGTTGAAAAGACTCTCGTGGGAATCTCAAATGCGATTCAGAAGATGGCTGCTTAATCATATATATAATAGTAAAGTTGGGATAATTCTGACATTTTACACAAAGCAAGCTATTCATTTGTTATGGATGAGTGAAACTCAATCCAAGTGGAGGCAACCGTCAATTGATCGATATTGAGATTCTGAAACACAAAGACATCGATGAAGAAGAACTGGTCAAGTTTACAATTAAGGCTCAGCAGCAGCTGGATGAGCAGTTGAGATGCGGCAAAACAGAGGAGGAGGTTCGTAGTTTCATCCATGGTGCTGCAAAAGTCCCATTCTATTATGTACTTGCTCGAAAGGATGAGAAGTTGGTTGGATGGGCTGGGCTCTATGTTATGTCAGAGTCAATGGTCTATCTTGATCCGTGGCACCCCCTGGTTCTACCAAGTAAAGATAGTGACGAAATCTTCAAGCAACTCGTCAGAGAGAGCATTCGTCAGACACAAGCGATTGGTCGAACCCGTTTGGAAGTCTTCCTCATGGAACTCACTGATGATATCAGGTCTACCTATGATAGGCATAGACCATTGTATGAAGCCGCAGGTATGAGAAGAGGGAATGAATGGACGCAGATGATGATGAATCCAAAAACATCGGAACTCACGGAACCAGAATTTCCAGAAGGATTCTCCCTGAAGAAACTCACGGAGGTTGATAATGAGGAGATCTGGCCCACATACAACGAAACCTTCCTCTCAAGTGGTGACAGGAGATACCTGAACCAGACAAAGGCTCAACGTCGTGAGAATTTTGATGATTTCTTTGATAGATCGAAAAAGATTGAGGAAGATGCCTCGCTACTACTGTATTCAGGCAATCAGATTGTCGGGTTCATGAAGATCAACATCTACGATATTGGAGGATTTGTGAATGGGGTTGGGACACATCCCAAATATAGGAAAAGGGGACTGGCAAAGCGGTTGATGACAGCAAGCATCGTAAGAGCCGCCAAGAATGGGATGACCAATCTTATTCTCGAGGTTGATATTGAGAACAAACAAGCAATTGGACTCTATGAACAGCTAGGCTTCAAACATGTGAAAGGTTCCATCAGTCATGTATGGACTGCATAGTACAGTTTCTATTCATGATAGGACCATCTGAGTAGCTTCACTCCTCCATTTCGGTCTATTGTAAGGTATGGATAGTCTTCCCCTTCAATCCAAGAACCAAGGTTCCACTTAGGGGGGCCTTCCTCTGGAACGTGTGTGTGCCCAACAATATGACTCACCTGTTCATCGAGAGGTGCTATGTTCTGCTTGATCTTCTCAATCCTAGACATAATCTTCTCTCTCTGTTCTGTGGGAAAATATTGCCATACCTCTTCCTCATAATAGCCTCTATCGCTAGCCATAACTTCAGTCTGTTGCACTTTGATTTCTTTCCGAGTTGATTGTGGAAGTTTCCTAATTTTCAACTCTTCACTTCTCATCATCCATAAAGAGAGGAGAATTAATGCTGCAGCTACAACGATGAATAGTGCAGACCACAAGATATGACCGAGGAAGAACTGCCATGTAGATAGAAAAAGAAAGATGGAGGATACAAGGGCTGGTAGATATGTCTTGTATTTCCAGATCACACTCGTTATCAACCCGCTTGTGTTTCCCTGATGACAAAGCCACACACACAACTCATCGTACACGGACCCTAGCTGACCAGGCCCGTCTTGATGTCCATGTTTGAAAACAAATGATTTCGCTGTGTTGATCTGTTCGCCTTGCTTCGGTAGATTGAGGAAATTTGGGTTCTCTGAGCTAGCCTCGGTGAAATCGAACTCATTCAGAAGCGCCCTCCTCTTACGAGATTCGCTCCGGACTGTGTAACCTCTCCATGTGTACCAGGGAATCAGATAGTCATGGTTTCCTACTACATAATCCAGGTGCCCAATATTTCCACTCCTCTTCATATTGACTAATTGCTGTAGTAGATAGCTGTTTTCTCTGATTAGTTGGTCATCATCCCTTCTCCATAGGTCCAAGAAATCTCCGAGGATAATCAGATGGTCTATTCGGCGAGACTTCTGGAGGAAACCATTAACAAAGCTCTCAAAGGCCCTCTTGTTTTTCTCATCGTCCCAGTTTCCAATGTGAACATCAGAAACTGCTACTGCATAATAATCGCCGTCTTCTGCCATTATTATCCCAACCAACGCGCACGTATACAAAAACAATACAATTGAGGTTTGAAATAAATCATTTGCAATATCCTGACATCTTCAAATTAATCGGACTGTTTCCTGAAATTTCGCTGTGCAAATGCTCGAAAAGTACTACCCTCAACAACATAGTAGGTTCGGCTAAAATATCCCCCATAACTGATCAGACTGTGCTCTAGAATAGTCCCATCACTGAATCTGTGTGCGAAGAGTGATTTATGAAGGAATTTTCTGGCTAGCCCCCACTTCTCATCAAGCCCATCAATACGAGCGATCTGCACCTCCATCACGTCCTTGCTGTCACGTTTCTTGGATATAGTATCAATCAATCGTTCTTCGGTTATCTCAAAACCACCCTTCCTTAGGAGATACTCAATCACTGCTTGTTTGAGGTCAGATGCAACTTCTGAAGGTCTCTCTGACTTATTGTCAAAGAGCGTACTCCCAACAATCTTGACTCCCGGGGTCAATGAGCGTCCACCTCCCTTTTTGGTGAAGATGGCACTATCACGAACTGCCTTCGCACGTTTTCGGGCTTGTTCCTTCTTTCGCTCTAGACCTTGTTCAAGGTCCTCATTATTTTTCTCTGACAGATTGCAGAGCCTCCAGATTACATCTCGCTTGTCATAATGAAACTGTGATAATTGTTTTCAAAGGCATGTCAAACTAACAAATATCTTGATTAGGAGTAATGACAGAGTTGAAACAGTGGTGAGTGGTGAGTCCTGATCCGCAGTACACAGTTGGAAGAGAAATCGGTGTAGGAACAGAGGGAAACGCACCAATACTACTGTGGCAGTTGTGGCCACCTTTTATTGCTCTTTGTCTATCATTTGCGCCCGATTCAGAGTTCAGTTTTTATACTATCACACTAGAGAGAGTGGTTCAGTGGATTCTGGTACTACCAATCATTTGTCTGATAGTACTACTTGTTTTTCAGCGGTATGTGAAAAGAAAATATCAAACCGAATTCTCTAATCAACGGTTTGAGGAGCTCATCTCCCAAGCAAAGTCTCGAATGAGATATACACTTGACTTTGAAATCTGGCTACTGCCTCAGAAGAAACACATCCTGATGGGGAATGCAGGTTTTCTATATACCGCCCTTATTGTTTCTGAACCCACAGTTCAGGACATTCTGGCTACGCCGGAAGAAGGGGAGGTCATACTGGCAAGTGCTGTAAAGAATCTTCAACTTGTACGTAAAATTAGTACATGGGGCTCAATTGCATTTTTATTCATCATGACTACAATATTTACCATTCTCAAACTTGTTACACCTGTGGGTTGGAGCTGGGGGATAGCTGTGGGGTGGCTTGTCATGATTCTATTTCCCTCACCAATGGTTATGCGCTATGCAAGAGAGAAATCCAATGATATTGAGATGGAGTATGGAATTCACCCAAATGCCGCCAGATTGATTGTCTTCCGCGGATCGCCTCCGACAGACAGAGAGGTGCAGAAGTATATAACGCGAGAGTTCGGTGTTTTCGATGATTATTCACAATATAGAAGGGCTCTAGGCTTATTTCTCATCAGTGCAATAGTTTCAATTGTTGTGGGGATTTTGTTCTACATGTTTCTCCTTAGAGTTAGTAGTCCACTATTCTCCCTTGTGGAAGGATTCAGAATTGGTGTGTCTTGGTTTGTGGCCATTATCGTCTTTGCTGTATTCTACATCGGATTAATGTCACACTTCATCCCAGAGTTGGAGTGAATAAGTCAACCAAACACTTAAGTGAAACTTAACAATTGTAAAGTATAGAGGCTTATTCGAATGAACATTCTAGGTACTAAGACATGGATGTGGATCAATGGAATTACCTTGATCATTGTGGGTGCGCTATCACTTGTACCCGAAACCTGGGCGATAATTTCCTATGGTGCAGGAGTACCGCTGAGCATCATCAAGATAATAGTAGCAGTGATTACACTAACTGCAGCTTTCAAAGAGACTGACGCAGAGATGGTCAATGCAAAGATCTGGCTAGTGGCTATAGCTCTAGTACTCCTCTTCATGGGAGTCTTACCTTTAGTCCCAGGATCTATGGCAGCAATGGGTGGAGCTCCAACTGGTGACTTTCTCAATACAATGAAGGTCGTACTTGGTGTACTGACATTCCTAGTAATCATTATCGACTGGTCCAAGTTGGGTCCATAGTACGGGTGGCGGCATGCCGCGAGCCACCCCAAAACTATCTGACGAAGAGGGAAACCCGTTAATCATGACATATGGATGTGAGAGAGATGGATAGCACGCAAGAAGAGATTGCCAATCTTAACCAAAACCTAAGGAGCATAGTAGATAGGTATCGAACCTCTGATGGTAAAGTCAATTATTTCGCATTGATGGCTGACAAGGGGATGATTAATTTCGCTGAAAAACTGGCTGACTTTGATATCTCCGCATTGACCACAAGAGAGGCACAACTGGCATTCTGGATAAACAGTTACAATGCGCTTTCAATCTACGGCGTTGTGAAGAAGCTGGAGAATGATCCAAGCTTTGCTGATAAAGGGAACAAGAGTTGGTTTGGTCGAGTCCGGTTCTTCGCCCTTCAGAAGTTCAATGTAGGTGGAAAGGAATACACACTCAGGAATATTGAGGACTACATCAGAAAGGAATTTGGGGATCCGCGGATACACTTTGCTCTAAACTGCTCATCTCTTGGATGTCCTTTGTTGAAAGACGGTTTCTATAGTGCTGAGAATATTGACAACGAACTCAGTGCCGCGACCAAACTCTACCTTAGTAGTAAGGAAGGAGCTCAAATCAACGACAATGACCTCTATGTCAGTAAGATTTTCAAATGGTACAAAAAGGACTTTGAGGCAACAGGGAAGACGGTCATCGAGTATATTCGAGAATATGCCCCAGAGAAAATCCGAGAGCTCATTGACAGCAAGAATGGGAAAGTCAAACTCAAATACATTGATTACGATTGGGGGCTCAACCTGAGTGAGCAGGAGTAGAGTCGATGGAACGTTTCAGTGGTACTATTTTCGGACTCAAAAAGATAGGAAAATACCTTACTGATGGCGAGTTGAGAAAAGCCTATGCAGAGTACAAGGAGTCTGAAGAAACTGCACTACGACTCATTGTGAACACAATTCTAGCAGAAGGTTGGATCATAACCCTCTCAAATCCAAGAACACTTGATCAGCTTGCTCAAGAACATGGCTACACAAACAAGAAACTCCTCAGTGATATATTGACTCTCCTGATGAGAGAGAACATTGTGGCACAGGATGGTGACAAATTCCAGATTCGAGAGGTCAAGACAACTGCCATTCGTCCTGAAGATGTGGGGTCTGCAATGACAAACTTCTACTACGACTGTTCCAAATACCTTCCATCAGCACTGAAAGGAGGGAAGGTCATGTTGGATCAAGTGCCAAGGATTGTGCTTGAAACAGTCTTCAACAGCACGCTCACAGAAAAGGGAAGAGGTGTCTTACTCGCCTCATTTGCCCCGAAGAAAGCAAAGGAGATTGGAGTATCAGCCT
>JBHLRC010000118.1:0-9820 GCA_048882965.1 Candidatus Thorarchaeota archaeon | reverse complement strand
GACATGTTGCATATCTGGAATCTTTTCAATCGCTTCAAGAGCAGCACTCGCAGTGCCGGCCCTGACTTGAATTAGTACAATGACAACGACCATAGTCGGAACCTCCTGAACGCGATATTGTGTATTGTCATCCACCCTGAAAAGTATAGCTGAAAATGGACAGAAAAGTGGTATGATGCAAAATTTCATGATTGGATGCGAGCATGGACAATGGCACGGAGTCGTTCTTTGAAACCCTCAGCATCATAATCGAGTTTCTTACGCAACATCTTCCAGGTTGCAGCACAATTGGGATAATCAACACTCAACAATTCATGAAGAATCTTATCGACTTGTTGGATGTTCTCCTTAGTAGGTTCAACATCAATATCGCGGAGTAATTCTTTTGCTCTGGAGTTCTTGAAATAGCAGGTCATTAGGGGGACACCAGTCTATCAACGACTGTTTTTTGATGAGGTCTTCTCTAATATAATCTCTATTACTATTCAAAAAGGTATAGAATAAGTAGTAGCTGTGTTCGTTAATCAGTAACTAGAGAGAGGAGTCATCCTGTCAGAAACATCAGACGGATTACGGATATGCGACAGGTGTCGTCAGATGTCTGTCCTGCGAGGCGGAAATTAATGAAGAATGCAAAGATCTACTGGGCGAATGCCCTGTTCTCAGATGCAGACCGAAAGTTCAATGAAGAGTGTGTCAAGAGAGTTCGCGCTGAGGGACACACAATCTTTCTCCCTCAGGAAGCTTTCGCTGGGGATGCAGACCCAACAAATGAGGAGATCTTCAGGGTTGACACTCAAGAACTTCAGTCTGCGGATATCGTAGTTGCGTGTCTTGACCAGTTCCCAATTGACAGTGGCGTTGCATGCGAGATTGGCGTGGCTTACGCTTCAGACATTCCAGTCATAGGGCTATATACAGACATTCGGAAGGACAGAAAGGGTCTTGGGAGGATGTACAAGAATCAGTATGTCCTTGGCGCCATCGAGATCAATGGTGAGATTGTTGCTTCAATTGATGAGTTGATTAAGACAATCCCAAAGTATCTATGAAGATTCACAAAAGTCCAGAATGACTTGTGCGAGCTCTTCGCCCTTGTCCTCCTGGAGGAAATGTCCTGCGTTCTTTATAGTGACATGTTCACGGTTCTGTGCCCCTGGAATCATCTTCTGGAAGTATTTCTCGTTTCCTCTGGTGACTGGATCCTTATCACTGAAAGCAGTGAGGAATGGTTTTTCCCACTTTGTCAGGACATTGTCCCAGACCTTTCGATTCTCTGACAACTGGGAAGGAACTAGGTATGGCATGATTTTTGATCCTGCTTTGTATGATGCATCTGGGAATGGAGCTTCGTAGGCTCTCACAACCTCGGAAGAGAGTTTGGTTACTGTTCCTGATTGACAAATATCACCAACTGGAATCTCAGGGACTGATTGCGAGTATGCCACCCATGTCATAAAATTGGGATTCCTTCGGAACTCTTCTTCTGCGTTTCTGCGCAAACGTCTGATTCTAAACTTGAAGAGCGGGTATCCAATCTTTGCATTGAGACCCTTTGCAGATGGAAGACCAGTGTTTGCAACAATTATCCTTGCAAATCTCTCAGGGTCTTCTCCAACAACACGGAGACCGATTAGCCCGCCCCAGTCCTGACAGAACATTGTGATTTTTTGAAGACTCAGTTGTCTGACGAACTCCAACATTATGTCAACATGTCTTTGGTAGCTATGAGACTTCGGACTGAGCGGTTTGTCAGACTTTCCAAAACCCATCAGGTCAGGAGCAATTACGCGATAACCAGACTCGACAAGCGGGGGAATCATCTTCCTGTAGAGATAGCTCCATGATGGTTCTCCATGCATCAGAAGTATTGGTTGTGCATCTTTGGGTCCTTCATTAACATAGTGTATCCTCAATCCATCGATCTCCATATAATTCGGAGAAAACGGATAATCAGGAAGATTCTCAAAACGTGAATCAGGTGTTCGTAAGATCTCTTCTCTTGACATGCCATTGTCATATCACGAGGTCTCAAAATATCTTTGCTATCAACGTTGTTTTTTTGAGCTTTTGCACGTTAACTCTTACTTTATTAAAAAGATGGTCTAAATTTGTGCAAAGTTACAAAACTATCGTGATTAGGAGGAAATCTATTTGACTTGCAGCAAGTTAAAGATCATAGCATTTTGTGCTGCATTTGCAATTATTATTACAGCTTTTCCAAGAGCTGGAGAACCAAGTGCACAACGCAATATTGTAGTTCTAGACCAAAGCGAACAGGCAGATGAGGTTTGGTCATGCGATTTCAATGATGGCAACCTCTCAGAATGGAGAATCTATGGTTTCATTGGACCTCCGCCATACATTAACCCTCCAGGAAATTTCACTGCAGAAGATGGTGTATTGAGAGCAAATGGTACTGAGCAGATTTGGAGTCAGGCTTTTACCAATAGTTCAGTTGCATATGGAACATGGAATTTTGATGTTGATGTCGTTGATACGTATGCTCATGAGATTGTGATTCCGTTCATAATGGTCAAGTGGACACTTGAAAATTTGGGAATAGATTGTTATTTCATCCAGATTGTTACTGGGATGTATGGAGACAGTTCTGAACCCAGATTACAAGCTGGAAAGGGCTATGCCACTGACAGTTCAAGGGGAAGAGCCATAGAATGGTATAATGACTATCTATACGAAGACATACTGGGTTGGCAACACTTTACCATAACTAGAGAAGACGACGGGCAGGTCTATGTATACCTGAACGGGAAACTTGCCATAAGGTGGAAAGATAATCAGCATACCACTTGCAACGAGTTCTCCTTTGGAACCCCACCAGGACCAGCAATTGACAACATTACAGTGAGTGACACAGTGGACTATGACGCTGCACCACCAGAGTGGGAGCCAGAACCAAAAAACCAGTTTATTGCACTGGGTGAAGATTTCAGATATGACATCAATGCCTCGGACTTTTCAGGAGTGGATACATGGGCGGTCAATGACACCACAAACTTCGCGATAGATGCTGATGGTGTAATCACTGACATAGTAGATCTTACTGTTGGCACCTATGGACTAAACGTTTCAGTAAGTGACACGGGTGGATTCACGAGGTCTGCAACATTCACAGTGACTGTTGAAGACTCAGGCCCTCCACCAATAGGTGTGCTCCCATACCTAGCCGTTGGTGGTGGAGCATTCCTCATAGTTCTTGTAGTTGTTCTAATCAGAAACCGTAGATGATAATTACGCGACTCGAAAGGGTATAATACCCGGCTGTAGACACATCTGTGGAAGGTGTGCCCAGTGGAACTACTCTATCTTATACCAGGCGATGGGATGCCTGATGATGAGCTCAAGCGACGTGAGGAGATCACGAACTCACTCGCCAGAGAAGGAACCAGAGTTAAAGTAGAGGAGGTTGGTGAAGGTCCTCTATCTATCGAGTCAGAGATTGAGGCTTACATGTCAGTTGGACCTATGTTAGAGTGGCTTTTCAGACGTCGAAAGGACATCAAGTATGATGCCTTAATCATTGGATGCGCTGGAGACCCTGGGATAGGTCCAATTAGAGAGCTGATGGATATTCCAGTCATTGGTCCTGCAGAGTCAGCATATCATATAGCTTGTATGGTGGCGGACCGATTCGGTGTGATATCTCCCAAGCAGGCGGGGGGGACTAATGTTGCGGACGACCTAGTTGCACGAACAAGAGAGATGGGGCTTGACCGTCGACTGGCATCGATTGAGTTTGTCGAGATGCCAATCACTGAGATGTGGAGTGATGATCCAACTTCAATAATCAAGCAGACCAAGACCGCCATTAACAAGGCAAAAAAGAAAGGAGCAGGAGCGGTAGTCCTTGGTTGTATGTCTATTGCATTCCGGACAGCCAAGACTAAGTGGGATGTGGGTATTCCAGTAATCAATCCACTGTCTGCATCAATAAAGATAGCAGAGAGCTTCGTGGACATGGGCATGCTTCAGAGTCGCGTGACTTACCCAGCTGCTGACTTCAAGAAGCTCATTGGGACTGTATTCAAGGAATAGAAAGAGGAGAGAAAAATGGGAAGAAGAAAGAAGTATTCGGGCTACAAAGCCTATGATTATCTAGAACCCGGAATTGACTACAAGGTATTCAAGTTCAGGGATCCGACACCGAAGGACTGGTCATATCTAGTCCCCCTCTCAAAAGCGGAGGAAGAGAGGGTTGAGGAGTTCTATGAAAAGAACATCATAATTGACCTTCATGAGCATCCGGTTCTCTACACCGAGAACCAGAAAGAGTCCCTAGGTCTCAATAGGGAAGGGAGGGACTTCATGGCATATGAAGCGTTGAGCAGGTCAGGACTAGACTGTGTCTTTGACAACATGATGGATGGTTCTGCCAACACTACATCAAAACACGGGTGGAAGTGGACAGACACAATTCACGATATAGGTCAACGACTATGTGACATCGCGCATCAGGACTTTGTTATCCATTGCAAGTCTGTGAAGGACATCCACTATGCCTTTGAAACTGGTAAGTTGGCATGGGTCGCTGCACTTGAAGGTTCAACATGTATTGAGAATGAGGTTGACCGGATTGACATTCTCTATGGTCTTGGTGTTAGACAAATGGGGCTTGTCTATAGCGAGTCGAACACGCTTGGAACTGGTCTTGACGAGATGCGAGATGGAGGTCTCACTGATTTCGGGTATGATTGCGTGATCAGAATGAACAAAGTTGGCATGCTAGTGGATGTCAGCCACGTAAGTGATCAGACAGCAAGGGATGCTATTGAGTCGAGCAAGAAACCAATCATCATCTCACACGCAGGATCAAAGACTGTACATCCTATCAAAAGAATGGTGCCTGATGATGTACTCCAAGCCTTAGCAAAGATTGGTGGCGTAATTGGAATAGAGGCAGCTCCAGGATACACAGCAACGAAGGACAATCCTATTCCCTCAATTGACACATACATGGTACATATGGAATACTGTATAGAACTGATGGGAATTGACCATGTTGGATGTGGCCCAGATACTCTATTTGGGGATCATGTAGGTCTCTACAAGCTCTATGACGAGCTAATGACCAAGGAAGGGATGGGGCATTATCCTCGTCCTCGCCAGCAGGAGGACCTCACGGTTACTGAACTCCCAACTCATGTAAAAGGTCTTGAAAATCCAACTGAGGCGGTTCATAATGTCATTCGTTGGTTGGTCAAGAATGGCTATTCTGATGATGAGATAGCCAAAATTGCCGGAAAGAATGCATTAAGAGTGCTAGAAAAAGTCTGGTGATTGAACTAGCTTGTCTGACATAATTGACCAAGATGAAGTGGACGCCTTCCAGAACAAGGTCATGAATTGGTGGACTGAGAATGCCAGAGACTTGCCATGGAGGCAGGACCCTAGCCCATACAAGGTCCTAGTATCGGAAGTCATGCTCCAACAGACACAGGTAGCCCGGGTTGTTCCTAAGTTCAATGAGTTCTTGGCGGAATTTCCGACTGTCGAGTCCCTAGCAAAGGCAAATACAAAACAGCTATTGAAGGTCTGGAGTGGACTAGGATACAATCGTCGAGCCATCTGGTTGAGAGAAGCTGCTCAACAGATCGTTGAGAGAAAGGAGTTCCCAAAGACTGTGAAAGACCTTCAGAGTCTGAAGGGTATAGGTCCGTATACATCAAGGTCTGTTCTCATATTTGCGTTCAATATAGACCTTGCAACGGTGGACACGAATATCAGACGGGTCTTGATTGCATCTGGTTTTGCGGATGAGAATATGTCAGATAAGGAGCTTCACTCAGTTGCTGATCGGGTGTTACTGAAAGGCAGATCACGAGACTGGCACAACGCCTTGATGGACTATGGATCACAAGTAGTAACAGCAAGTACTACTGGTATATCACCAACTTCAAAGCAGTCATGCTATGAAGGATCCTCAAGACAGGTCAGGGGTGCAGTCATCCGAGCTTTAACAGGAACAACCGAGCTTGGCCTTGGAGAGCTAATGAGGTTGCTCGACTGCAAGATGAATAAGTCAGAACTGGAATCTATAATGACTCGGCTTGTAAATGATGGTCTTGTGGAAGTGACAGGTAGTTCAGGATATCGGATTGCAGGATGAATCGAGAGAAAAGAATCACCAGTGCTTCATTCTATGACAATGACATCGATGATACCAGTAATGTTTGTGATAGTGGTGGTGATAGTAGTGTTTGTGATGGTGACGGGGATAGTAATGCCCATGGATTACTATGTTCCCTTTGTGTACATAGCCAAGTGGGTCAAATCCAGCCTCATAAACAACTATACCATGCTTGTCGAAAATCTGTATCTGAAAGATATCCTTTCCATGCCTCTTCATAGAAACCCAGGCATCAACTCGTAGCCTGTAGCCATCTTCGAGTTGGACTTTCTCGCACGTCTTAAGGTTATACATATCGATTGAAACTGATGCCTCAAAGAAGGCGTGGTCGTCATAGACCATGAAGCCAGTGATTTCCGTACTCCTGACAAAATAGACCACATCACCGTTTCGCAGAGTATAATATATGAATCCAGCCAAACCACCTCTGCACGAGTCCTTCACTGCAAAGACAAAGTGGCCTTTGTTTCTATCTGAATCCTTAATCCACCCAAAGCCACTGACATATCCACGTCCCGGTTTGTAGATCGTGACGATTGCTGCCTCAGAATCAGGACTCCAGTAGAATTGATTCTGGTTGGGATCAAGACTAACAACAACGAGGTACTCATTCTCAGGCAGGTTAGAAATCTCAACTGTTGCGATGCCAATTCCATCAAGGTCTGTAGTCGAAACGCTAACTGAATCAATCACCTGAACTGGTGTGGTCGGATCTGATAAGAGGTAGATTGAGAAAGTCACATAGATCTGGGTTAGGTCACCCCAGTAGCCATCATCATCACCGAAGACTGTTGCCATCAGTGTCATTGTCGAGTCAGTTCTATCAATAATTGTGAGACCGGAGTAATTAGTCAGAGCTTGTTCTTTCATGATGGTAAACTCATGAGAAACAGATGCTGCAAGATATGAGTCGTCACCCTCAAATGACACATCCAAGTCATAGGACCCTGCAGGCTGGTCTAGAACAAGTGAAGTATGCGCCACTCCTTCAGAGTCAGTCAGAGCTGACGTCGTCTGCGTGCCAAGTGTGAAGACTAGCCATCTGTCAGGCACTGGTGCCCCAGTGAGTGTGTCGACGAGTATCGCTTCAAGATTGACAGGATCAGAGTAGACACCCGTGAGGTCTCCACTGTAAGTTACTTCAGTTGATGACATAGCTGGGAGTATGACTACCTCGACATAGTCGAGCTTAGATACCGTATTGCCAGCCACATCAGTCGCCCTATAATAGAAAGGTTGAGTACCCTCCTCTGTGAGAAGGATTGGGTCGGAATACCGTAGCCATCGACCACCATCCAGTGTATATCCGATGTCGACAAGATAGGACACATCCTCGATGGCGTTAATTGTCACAAGAGTGCCTTTGCCGGGGATATTCGCTGTTTCAAGGAACAGCTTGGGTGCAGTCTTGTCTATCTGGACTATATCGGTCTTGGTGGCCTCAACAAGCCCATCAGAATCGGTAGAGTTGTAGTATATAGTAGTAAGACCCTCTGTCGAGATGACAAAGGCACCAGTATATGTCAGCCAATTGACTCCATCAAGGCTGTAAGCTGTTGTATACGAATCAGCGCTGCTCAATACGGAGAAAGTGACAACAACATCTGAAATGAACCAACCACCAGATCCCTGAGTTCCAGAGAAATCAATTGATGTTGCAAGAGGAGTGATAATATCAGATACAATGAAGTCAGTGTTCTGCATTGCAACAGGAGAATCTTCAACACCTGATAACGATACGACTGCGGGTACTGTGTTCAACAGAACTAGAACAACTGCGAATGATAAAATGAACAGACCGAGCTTCCTCTCCGTATTCATCTATGAGCCTCTCCATGTCACGATAACAGCAATCAACTTACATCCGCAGGAGTTGACTGTCTCTCTCTCAGCCTCGTAACGAATCAACACGTATGCAACGATGTCTTATTAATCCTTATTTTAAGCCGTTCTCAGGCTGTTTTGCGCATTCTAATGCGCAATCGGTTTCTCACATGAGGGAAAATGAAAGGTCAATAATCAGACCAATGAAACCAATGGCAAGGAACCACAGCATTCCGTCTCTTTCTGAACAACTTTCATGTGTCCCAGCAAAAGCACCCAATCCTCCCAGATAGGACTTCCAAAACAGAACAAGGATTGAACCCAGTGTTCCCAAACCAAGTGTGATCCAAGCAAGCTGAGCATTGTACATCTGTAAATCAATAATTGCCTGTTCGAGATTTGTCGTGTCCACGGTTATTGTTGGTATGAGAAAGACAACGACAAATATCCAGAGAAAACTGTAGATTATATTCGGAAGGTATGCATAACCCGTCACTGATGCTGCTGTTTCATAATCCCAATTTTTGCTCTCACAGGCAAATCTAATCATAAAGGACTTAACAAGCCATCTAACAAACATTATAATGGGGGCTAAGACGAGACCCAATGTTGCTGCCATTGCAAGACCGGATGTCATTTCAGAGCTATAAGTTCCTGTGAATTGCATTTTTGAAAGCATGATGATTGCACTTGTTGTACTGATAATTATCCAGACAACAAACAACAGGACCACACCCCCATAATCAGGAGCGTGACCAATGTCAGTCATTGCTTCACGAGGTGAGGTCACCAATTTTGTAAATCGCTGGAGCACAGAATATTTCCTTTGATATGCTGGAAATTGTCTGGCGGGTGGGCTTTCTCTTTCCAGCTCAGGACCCTGGATAGGAACTGACTCCACTCTTGTGATTGGAGATCCACATTTCCCACAGTATGCGTTACCTGGTGGAATCTTAAATCCACATTTTGGACAATTAGTTCCATTGTCTTCTTGAAACCCCAATTACAGAACCCCCATTAGAAAAAGGAGTTTCAAAGCCTAAAAGGATTCGTAATTCTTGACTATCTGGTCATGAGTGAAACTATTGAAGGAATGATTTCGTATCAACTTGAACAGTTTCAACTTCACCAACGGCACACTTGATGTCACCGGAATAAAGCTCACAGGAGACCTTGATCTTCTTCTCGCCCATTTCAGTGACTCGTGCTCTGAGTGTTACTGGTCTGTTAAGTGGGGTTGGTTTTAGATATTTGATTGAGATTCCACGTGTTACATGCATAAAGTGCGTCTCTGATTCCCCAGCAGCTTTATGGGCAGCGGCATTGGCAGTCCCAGTCCCGTGACAGTCAATCAGTGTAGCAATGATGCCACCATTTAGATCCCTTGAAATGCCATATGATGTTCCTTTGGTTCCCATGTTGCCATGACCTCATCATTGTCTTGCCAGTAGCTCTTCAAATGGAGACCGTGTTTGTTGTTCTTTCCACAGCCCCAGCAATAAGTCCCTTCCTCAGGCCATAGGTCTTGGATATACTCACCGGTCATGATAGTGGAGTGACTATGCGATGCTCAAATGAGTTCGTCGATATGGTCATTTTGGATAAAGATTAATCAGAGCTTTCGAATTCTTCTCTGGCAATGTTGATTCTGTTCCTAGCGCTTACTGGCATCCTCTCCCTAGTATTAGCCATCCTTATTGGAGGAACATTTTACAGATCAGAGCGGATGCCTAAGAACACACCCTCAAACTATCTCAAACAGAAGGTCCAGACAAAAGAAAGCAAAGGTGTAGTTGTATTGATAGGAGATAGTATCACCCATGGTAGAATAGGGGTCAACTATGTGGA
>JBHLRC010000117.1:0-9822 GCA_048882965.1 Candidatus Thorarchaeota archaeon | reverse complement strand
AGTGGGTCGAATCCATTTTGTGTTTCCCACCAACTGGGGAATCTGTCTCCATCTTCATCACTAATATCGAGAAGCACAAACACAAATCCATCCGAATTTGTAGCAATATCGTAAGATGCATCTGAGAGTTCCCTTCTTTGAGGAAACTCGTCGGAGTATGTACATCCCCCTACAATAGCAGCTCCGTTTTCACCTATTGCTATCGATAACGCCCAGTCACTTGACCGACCTCCAACCGGTGTGGAATAAAGAATTGATTTCTGGGGACTTATTTTCATGACGAACGCATCTGGTTCTCTATACTCATAGTCGTATTGATAGATTGACTTTTCAGGTCGTACCAATGGAAAGTCATGCGAATTTGTGTTCCCAGCCAGATAGAGGTTATCTATCTCGTCAAAGCACATTGAATAGCAGGCATCAAGTTCAATGCCACCCAATGTCGTTGAAAATAAAAGAACACTTCCATCAGAACTGAGTTCAAAAAGGAAACAATCGGTAACTCTTGAGCTCATCTGAAATTCATCTTTGAGTGGGAAATCAGTCGACGCAGTTTCCCCGCATACCCATACATTTCCTTGTGAGTCCAATTCGATATCATAGGGAATATCGGTACTAGATCCACCAAAGAATGTTGAGAAAATCAATCCATTGCCCGTGGCGTTTAGACAAAAGACAACAGCCTCATTTCCACTAGTACCTAGGGGTCCTACATCAGTATCTACAGGGTATAATAATGGAAAGTTCTCTGATTTTGTAGTTCCTGCAACGTACGCATTCCCAACTGAATCCACAGTGATTGCCTTTCCTGTTTCAGGACTCTCTTCTCCAATAAGACTGGAATACAGTAGTCCTGTCCCTGTTGAATTCAGTTTCAATACAAAGATATCCGACCCACCTGAATGATTGGAAAAAGAGTTGACCAATGGGAAATTTCCTGATCGCGTCCTACCAGTCACGAAAATCGATCCTTCCGCATCCACAAAGATGGACTCCCCAACATCGACCCAATAGCCGCCCAGGTATGTAGAAAACAACACTGTGTCAGGGTCAACATCAAAACAGATAATGAAACAGTCTGTATTGTTTTGATATTCATCGAATATCGCATTCTTTACAGGGAAATCCGGAGAGTTTGTAGAACCTGTAACATACACTCTTCCTAGGGGATCAACGAACATATCCATCGCTGTATCCCAATCAGACCCTCCGAACACTATGTCATAAATTAATGTGTAGTCAGTACCATTCACCTTGAGAAGATAGCAGTTTCGTGGGTCCAATGCGTTAGCGTCTGTGACAGCCCCCAATACATAGATATCGCCTGCACCATCCAGACCCACATCGATTACTTCATCACTTCCATCAATTCCTGTTAGAGTTGAAAATTGTAGAGGTCCACTCACTTTATTATTCGTGTTGTCTGATCCGGATGTATCTATTATTTTACCACTCAGATTAGCAGAAGATACACCAATCAGAAATCCAAATATCAATACTGTCAGAAAGAAACTGCTCCAAGCTGTCTTCAATGAGGGTCAAACCTCACTAGATGGTTGTACAAGAGGCTTATGTTCATTTCCCTTCGACTTCAGTCACTGGGATGCCAACTCATTTATTCCGCCAATACTGTATACTCTTGAATAAAAGTGTATGAAGGGGAAGTTGAACGGAGTACTACAGCCAGACTGGTCAAGACGATTAACATCATAACTACGCTAGTCTACTTTCTAGTAGTTGGGGTTCAGATTGTTCATTGCAGTACTGAAGCAGTCTCGTGTGGGCTTGGAATTGTGCTTGTTCCTCTGACACTCGGTGTTATTGACAGCTGCCTGATTTGGTTCAGCGGGCGTGATACAATGAGAGTCAAAATTGGAGCACTATCAATGTCAATTATATCTACCATGGTTGCTATTGACACGCTTGTACGAATCCTCTACAGGACAACCTCAGTCACTAACTATCTCTACTTCATGTTTTTCCTCTCTTTCGGGGTTGCGTTGATGTCAGCATTGGAGATCATAGTATTGTGGTTTGACCTCATCAGTCCGAAAGAGAAACTCGAAGGGCCCAATCTTTCAACCTCTACGAGGACCTATTGAAACTTCGACTAGTATCAGATTATCATTGCACTTTTGGACCCTGAAACACTAAATAAACGGGAATCAAATTCTTAGAGTATAAAAAAATCCCTATCAAACCTCATTATTCGTTCGCAGAGGTTATCTGCCTTTTTTGACTGTTTTACTTGGGTCATAGCTCATTGAGTCTAATGACAGAGGACACTTAGTATCTATTGCCTTTGTTTTCTGTATACAGTATCGGGAGAGATCCCGAGACTGGGAGGCAAGACTAGATGTCGAATCGCAAGAACGGAATTTGGTCATTCCACATCGAAGAAGAACTGGGAGGAGTGGTTCTCTGATGGGTGTGATAAGCAAGCTCATTCCGCTGCTGGCAAAGAGAAAAGCAAAGACGATTGCTGATATCCTAAACAATCCAATCAGTCTCACTGAGGGCAAGCTTATGTCAATTCTTGAAGCACATGGGCATACCCGGTTTGGGAAGGACAACGATTTTGCTAACATCCGGACTCCTGAGCAATTTGGTGAAACAGTACCACTTCATGACTATTATTCGATGAAGCCGTACTGGGAGATGATTCATTCGACTCCTGAACTACCAATCATCACAGCAGATCCTGTGATATGGTATGTTCAGAGTAGTGGGTCCACTGGAAGACCGAAGGCATTACCCCTGAGCAAAGCTGGTCTAAGTGACTATACAAACGGGAGTATGTTGTTCCTCATGTCCTTCATCAACGCCAAGGAGAGCAACAATAAGGTCTTTGATGGCACAATGCTCACTTTCGCGGCACCTGCGAGGATAGGTGAGATACACGGAGTTCCACTTGGTTATATGACAGGAATCTCTAGGGAGATGATTGCCAATGCTCTGCTGAAGAGGCTCATCAAACCTGGTGAGGAGATTTTCAATATGACCGAGATGCGGAAGAAGCTCTGGGCATATGCAAAGTATGCAGTCACGGAGAATGTCACCTCATTGGGCGGCATCACTACTCTGGTCTTTGCATTCATCAGACGAATGCAGAACGAATATGGTCCAAGTCTCCTTGATGAATTCAAGGGTACAAAGCATGAAACACGGATCAGGGATGCACTCCACGATGACGGAACTCTTGACTTGAATGTCCTCTGGCCAAATCTGATAATGATTGGAGCCACAGGTGTGGATGCAGATCCTTTCAAACCGTGGTTGAAAAACACTCTACCAAAAGCAACTCTTTGGGACAACTATGCAGGTTCGGAAGGTCTCTATGGTACGACTCTACTAAAACACACTGACAATGGTATTCAGTTATTACCGCATATCAATTACTTTGAATTCATCCCTGAGTCTGATATCGAGAAAGAAGATCCAACTGTGGTCCCACTCTCTGATGTGAAGAAAGGTGGTAGGTATGAAATGGTCATCACCAACCTCCTGGGTTACACTCGGTACAGAATTGGAGATGTGATGACCTTTAAGGACACAGATCCGTACTCTGTCCACAGGATTGGTCGCAAAGGAAAATCAGTCAACCTTACTGGTGAGAAATTGTCCGATGCTCATGTCACCGAAGGCGTAGCTTATGCTACAAAGGTGACAGGTGCAGAGATACTTGATTACAATGTCTATGGCACAATCGGAGAAGGTCAGGCAAATTATGTCATTGCAGCGATGTTCAATAACAATGTAGATCCTATAGAATTTTCACAGGCATTTGACGAGTGTGTTGGAAGGAACAATGGTGAGTTCAAGTATGTCCAGGAATTTGGGTCGCTAGGACCTACAATAGTGAAGAGGATGACTTCCTCTCATACTGAGAATATCATCGAGCGGACACACATTCAAGCGAAACCTGATCCACTAGCTGCTGAGGTAGTTGAAGGGAGTGTTTAGCAATGGCTAGTGCATACAGACTAAGACTACTTGCTAGTGGATTGCTTATTATATCTGCAGTCACTCATACGCTTCAAGTGTTTGTGTACGGTGAAGCAGGGTATAACATAGGGGCAGCTGTCTATGGTGCAATGTATCTTTTCCTAGGGATCGGTCTGATTCGTTACCTTGACAAAAGAGGTCTGGTTGCATTATGTGTCATCTTACCTCTGATAGGTGGAGTTGGAGGAGTAATCCGGTTCCTATTCATTCATACACATACTGCCAACTATTTCATCATCTTACATGTGTTGATAGATTTAGTAGTTGTGCCAGTTTCACTCTACCTTTATCGGAATATGGGACTTGGTGTGAGTCAAACTATGTGACCAGAAACTTGAGGAAGTCTTCATTCTCAATTTTGAGAGTGAAGATATCCCCAACTCTATTCTTCTAGTAATCAACCATCATCTCAATTTCTGGAGTTGCACGTTGTTTCTCCTTGAGCTCTCTCTTATACCAAGGATTAGCAAAAGCTATTGCAATGAAGATCATTGATAACATCAAGAAGACATCTGGGATGTAGAAGAATGTCGATCCCAATAGTGGCACTCGAAGTGCTTGACTGACTAAACCAAACATGATCGATACAATCATCAAGTCACTCCTGACTTCTTTCAATCGACCTGTTTTCCATGTTATAACGAAGGTAATTAACATCAGGAGTCCAAACACAAGAATCCAGGGTATGACCATAACCATAATGAATTCCTCAGTTGGACCAAATATCGAAGTGGCCATCAAGATAACTGAAACAAGTAACACTAGCCTGTTGTGATATTTCTGAATCCTTGGAGTCCAAATCTGCAGCAATGCCCCAAATATTGGGACAATTGAACAACAGATGATGATTGCACGAATTCTAAATAGCTCCATTGAAGGTGCAACTAGCCCGACATTAGGAAGAGTCCCAATGAAGATTTGGACAGCTTGAGCAATCGTAGAAATTGCAAAAACCAAAGGGAGATCTGTCATCAGTCGTGTTGGTTGAGCTTTCCAAAGTCGGAATAAATATACTCCAATTGTCCCTGAAAGCGCTATTATCGCTAGACTCGAGAGGATTACTAATTCAGTACCTATCTGCATAATCATCATTCCTTAACTCAATTATCATTCTCAGCAGGTTCGGTTCCAGAAAGACTTGGATGCATATTCTGTACCTTCTCTGTGATTCGTTTCCAGAAAGATGAAACCTGTTCTATCTTGTATCGTGTGAATACAAAGAAGAGCGTAGAGAAGACAATAAGAAACATGACTAATGTCATCCCAAGAAGACCCGGTGTTAGGAATGCCATGTCCGGTCCTTGCATCGAAGGCTCGGGTCCAATCTTGAAATTCTCATTCACGAAATTAAAAATCGTGTGAGCTACAATCACACCTGTTAGTGATTGACCAGAACTGAATCGCTCATAATAGATACCAAATAAGAGACCTAGGATGGTTGTAAAAAAGACCATCATGGAAACTTCTCTAACAACATTCGGACCACCATTTAGCAGTGGCCATCCTGCGTGCCAGAAGCCAAATGCAATTGCAGAAAGTAGAATAGCCATATTTGCAGAGAATCGAGTCTTGAGTCCATTCTGCAGAAGCCCTCTGAAGAGACTCTCTTCCAAGAACGCGTTAGTAAGGAAGAAGAGTAATGTGTATCCTAATAGTGTTGAATTGAGGATATGCAACTCGAGTGGATATGTGGGATCGAGGAGAAGTCCATATGCAATTGTACCTCCGATGTCAATCAGTCCTGAGATTATCAGACCCATAACAAGTCCAACTGCTAGCTGAACTCTCAACTGATTCTTGGACAGACCCAAAGCAGAATCAATCTCAGGTCTTCTATACTTCCAAAAGAATCCGACAATGATTAGGAATGGGAATAGCTTCGAAGGCATGATGTTCAACCATGTGTCACCAAGACCTAGAACAAACTGGTCGATAATACGCCATGCTACTCCGATTATCAACATGATTCCACTGACAGTGAGTAGACTCATTGAGGACCAATAGGAGTGTTCCTCTTTCACAGATGGGGCACTCTCTTGAACTGCGGTTTGCACCATATAGTCGGTCTCCTATTTAGGATAAACGGCCATAGGTGCATAATGATGCAATTTAAGGCCCGAGAATCATATTGATCAAACAAGCTTCCTCAACTGCTCTATTCCTTCAAACAAGTACGCTTGTATTCCCACAGTTCTAGCGCCTTCCACGTTCGCCAACCTGTCATCGAAAAAAATACAATCTTCAGCCCTAACATCGATGGTTTCTAGCATTCCGTGATAGACTTCGGGTGCAGGTTTCTTGGCACCAAAATCACTTGATGACAGTATGTAGTCGAACGGATGGTCTTTACCTATATTGTCTGCAATCTTGACTTTACCTTCATCATTGCAGTTGCTGAGGATGCCCGTTACTAAGTTCTGACTAACACTCCTGACAAACTCAATGACTTCATGATCGATGTAGGAATTTCCTAGGACTTGGTCAAAGATGAAATTCGAAGAAATGCTAACAAGTCTTGAGTCTAGTGACTGAACGTGTGCCCACCATTCATCTCGGCTTGTCCTCCCACACAACAACTCATGTGCAGGTTCATTGTTCCATATTACTTCATTCAGTTCATCAAAATGAAAACCTATTGATTGAGACGCCCTTTCAGCCGCATCAACATCCAAATGTCTTATCACACCGTCCATATCAAGAACAAGAGCTTTCAACATAGAGTCAGACAACTATGAATCTCCTCATCTTTCTTCTGTTAGAAAACTCCCACATCTATCGCATTTGACCTCCCCGTTCGCTTTCATCTTCTGAACTATGTATCTCACCTCATGACTACATACACGGCATATTATTGTTGAGTACTGATGTTCTATTTCAGGTCCAGAATCTCTAACAAAGATTGGATTCACGGTTCCTGAGAAGACCCAATCTAAACACCATCCCATCATTGTTGAAATTACCACGACCATGATGATGAAATAGATGACTTCTATCATCGAATCCCCTTACCACTTGATTGGTAATTATCCAGTTGAGGATTCAGATAAATCATACCACTGGCTGACTCAGATGTCTACAATTAGAAAAATGAAAGGTGGCTGCAGTCACCTGCAGCCGGGTTTATCTTATGCGTATGGAGCCATCGTGAGCTCAAGTCTACTCACTAACTCCTTGTAGCGGTTACGAATAGTCACTTCCGTGACTCCACTAACTCTTGAGATATCGCGTTGTGTAACTCTGTTGTCAGACATTATCGAAGCGATGTATATAGCCGCAGCAGCAAGACCTCGTGGATCACGGCCTGTCACTAGTCCTCTGACCTTCTTCGCTTGCTCAAGGATTTCCATAGTTATCTGTTGTACCTCGCTCGGGAGCCCCAGGTCCGAGATGAATCGTGGTACATAGTTCTCCGGACTTGAGATTGGCATCCGGATCTTTAGCTTGGTCACAAGCATCCTATAGTGTGCAGAGATCTTCTTCTTGTTCTCCCTGCTGTGTTCAGCTATCTCCTCAATGGAACGAGGCGAACCTCTGTGTCTGCATGCAGCATAGACCGCTGCAGCTGCGGTAGCATCAATTGACCTACTTCGCCAGAGTCTCCCAGCAATGAGCTTCCGATACATGCGTGCGGCATGTTCTCGTAAACCATGAGAGAGTCCAAGCTGTGAGGATAGTCTGTCAATCTCTGTCATCGCCTGTGCTAGATTTCTGTCAAGAGATGAGTGTACTCTTGTCCGTATTTGCCATTTTCTGAGGCGATAGATTTGTGCTCGCTGCCTGGCACTAAAGGATGAACCCTTCGAGTCACGGTCTCGCCAATCGATCATTGTCGAGAGGCCTTTATCGTGCAGTGCGTAGCTAGACGGAGCACCGGTTCGTGCGCGTGAGTCGCGCTCATCAGAGGTAAATGCTCTCCACTCCGGGCCAGTATCGATTCTATGGTCACTCAATACGAGGCCGCATGTTGCGCAGATTATTTCCCCCTTCTCATTATCCCTGACGACATCAGTGCCTCCACACTCGGGGCATGTCAGTACAGGAGTTTCTACAATTACTTCTTCTTTTGTTGTTTCATCTATCCTAGATGTTGCCATTTGGTCTTCGTTTCCCTCCAATGCAAACTGGGTATCTGAGGGCCCAGATCCCTCGCGTGCTATGCAGATTCATTCTTTTCCTCAAGTTTCTATCACGGTGCCATTGTAATATTGAGCTTCTGTACGAGCTCCTTGTATCGATTTCTCACTGTCACTTCTGTCACGCCAGCTGCCATTGCAATGTCGCGTTGTGTCACTCTATGATCCATCAGGATCGAAGCTATGTATATAGCAGCGGCTGCGAGCCCACGCGGATCTCGCCCGGTGACCAGTGTTCTTTGCTGTTTTGCCATCTCGAGTATCTCGAGCACCTTCTGTTGAACCTTTCCTGGCAAGTTGAGCTGTGTGATGAACCGTGGAACGTAATTAGCTGGGTCCGATATCGGCATCCTCAGCTTTAGCTTCTCCACTAGGAGTCGGTAATGCTGACCTATCTTTTTGCGGCTCACTCTCGAGTGCCGTGATATCTCTTCAAGGGAACGTGGCGAGTTTCTCAACCTACAGGCAGCATATATCGCCGCTCCTACCATTGCGTCGATGGACCTGCTACGTGCAAGCCTTCTCACAATCAGTTTTCTGTACAAGAGCGCTGCCAGTTCCTTGATACTTTTGGTAAGTCCAAGCTGCGATGACAATCTGTCAAGCTCAGACATTGCCTGAGCGAGATTCCTGTCCACCGAGCTGTGAACTCGTGTGCGAATCTGCCATTTCCTTAAGCGGTAAATCTCAGAACGTTTCTTAGCTGTAAATCGCTTTCCTTGAGAGTCGTGGTCTCTCCAGTCGATCATCGTTGAGAGTCCTTTGTCATGGATTGCGTAGTTGGTTGGTGCTCCGGCTCGGGACCTTGCATCCTTCTCATCACTTGTGAATGCTCTCCATTCGGGTCCTGTGTCTATACGATGCTCGCTGACAACAAGTCCACAGGTGGCGCAGATGCGTTCACCCTTTTCCAAGTCTTGGACTACTTCATGTCCACCACATTCTGGACATGTGAAGCTGGCTGACTTGGTCTTTTCGGGTTGCTTTCGGTCCGACCTAGACATCTTCCGTCTACCTCTCTAAGCTGGACTCTGGCCTAAGGGCCTTCGATAATCTTGCAGTCATTCTTGCTTCGTGGCGCAGAAGTTCTTTCAGAATACGTCCAATCCCCGTTTCAGATTCCGCTAACCTTATATACCCTAGTGTGCCTTAAAAGTCTTCCGCTTCCGACGATTCCTAGTTTCAACTAAGGAAATCTTCGTGACGCGTTGTCTTGCCATCACAGCTTTTTGATATAAGCATTGCGAAAGGGTCGGGCATTGTCAAGATGGTGGATTTTTGGAACACCTTTTCGATTTTACGACATCATGCTTGCAATTCAATTTCGCGTTAGGATAACTTCAATCGACCTCAAGGAAAAACTCTGATAGGCAGCTCTTGCAGATCACAATCGAATCAGAATTCCAGTCTTTGTTGGTATAGAAATGGCTCTTCCCACAAGAAGGGCAACTCGCCTTTTTCAGGTATGTTACTGGCGGATCATTGCGATCAATCAAGAATATCTCACAATGAGGACACTCGTAACTGGAAATCGGAGATATCACCCTTTCAGCTCCCCAATGGGAATCCTGATCATGTATGTAGATGAGGCGATCTCCCCCCCATGACGTATTTGTGAATCATTTGCCTATTGCAATATGGACACAATCTGGCCATACTAAGTTGTTTCACTGGAGCTCAAATT
>JBHLRC010000116.1:0-9920 GCA_048882965.1 Candidatus Thorarchaeota archaeon | reverse complement strand
CTTCAATTTTCTGATTCCAGATTTTGATCCACATTCTGGTTGAATATGTGTCTTGTAGGATAGGCGCTCTTGCAGGCGATCGAAATTCACCACAATATGTAGGAGGTGTATAATTTGATTCCATTGTTGCATTTTCGAGTTCCTTAACATAATCCGTTAGAGTCCCTAATGAAATATCGACGCCTTCATTCTTCATCTTGTTTACATAATCTTGCACAAACGCTTGTGGGAATAGATGATCCGAGCCATTCATCAAAAGATATACCGGAACTTGAGAGAACCGGTCAAGAGATGCAATCACAACATTAACCAGTTCCTTGAATTGTTCATAGTCTGTCGAAAACCTAGAGACGTTTCCATATCCCTCTGGTAAGTATATGACTGGAATTGAAGCCGAGGAAGAAGGATGAGACTTCCAACTAAATGATGTAGTCATTATCTCACGAGGAATTCCTCGCCAAAGAACAACTGCTTTGAAGTCGGTGAGGTCACCTAACATCTGTGGAATGGCACACGAATGACTGAACATATCTGGCAAGTAACCAATCTTCATTTGTGGGATACGAAGCTGCGTTGTGAGCTCATGACTGTACTCGATGTTACGAAGGAGACTCTCACCGCCTACAAGCCATAAATCAGGTAACAAATACCAGGGACCTACAGCTATTTTGCCTTCTCGAATTTGTTGGAGCAGTTCATCCTTTCTATCCTCTCGTATTTCAAAATAATCCTCCAAAACCACTGTTTGGCCATCTAACATGAATCTATAATCCTGTTTCTTTAGAATTTCAAGAAGTTCATCCAAAAGATCAACTAGCATGTATCTGAATCTCTGAAAGGGTAAGTACCATTCTCTATCCCAATGAGTGTGCGGCACTATAACGATCTTCTTGAGGCCCATTTTCATCTCTCCAATATTGTAATAGATTATACCCTACGATTCATCTTTTGACTCTCTGTAGAGTCTTTCGTAGACCTTGGATATCTTTCCTTCCTTCTGGAGGTATTCGATGTATTCCTTTTCTTTCTGAAGATGTGTCATGCCTAATTCGGTCTTCTTGGCAATCCACTCTTCACCATCCAATGTATACCACTTCCAGAATACTAGTGCACTAATTGCGAAACATATTGCAGAGAATAATGCATAACCTATCATAATGCCATAAATTGCAGAACTGGATTGCACAACCTGCGTATTGTCAAATCCAAATCCACTAATAACTAGCAGAAAAATAGCATTAGCAATAGAGATTGCAGGTTTTGTGAGTAAGGCATTCATACCTGCATATGTTGTTTCTCTTCTCTTTCCGGTCAGTATTTCATCATAATCAATGACATCAGCCAATATCGGTGACCATATCAGAGTAACTGGAGCCAGACTTATTCCCACTACTATCAGACTAAGGATTACAAAAATCAGAATACTATTGGCGAAAAATAAGGATGCAAGTCCTGCACTGGTCATCAAAAGTCCTATGACATAGATTTGCTTTAGTCCACGTTTTTTCACCATCCTATCAGCAACAAAACTGAACATCAACATAAGAATGAAAATAACAAATAGTGGTAAGGAGGCTTCGAAACCTTGTAGTCTTAATACATACTGCACGAAGTATATCATTGAACCAATCACAATCGTGAAACCCATTTCATGAGGGAAATTCATAGCTTCAAATGCGAGAAACTCTCTGTTCTTGAGTGTCTGGATCATTGATTCAAGAAAGCCAAACGTTTCTTCTGTTCTTGCATACTCGTTTTCTGTCAATGCATAACTTGCAAGAAAGATGATTACTCCTGCAAGTATGGCAACTGTGACCATGGCAGGTTTGAAGAGTGGGTTGAGGGCAGTGGTTGATTCATCGGTGAGCAAGACTAAGGGAAGCACCATTCCAATCAATCCCCCTAATGATCCAATGGTAACATTGTACAAACTGAGGTTTGATCTTGCTTCATGAGTGATGCACATCTCAGCAGGCAAAGCGGTAATTACTAGTCCTACCATAGTAAACATCGAATCAAAGAGAAAGAGAACGAGTAACAGATTCCAAAACAAAGCGATTTGTGTGCTTCCTAAGAATGGGAACCAACATATTATGAAGGTAAGAGTGTAAAATGGTGCGCCAAAACGGAGAACAGGTATACGTCTTCCAATATCTGTACTAATCCTTTCTTGGAGTATACCAAACAGGGGATCGTTTATTGCATTCCAGAAAGCAAATAAAAGCCAAGCAAGAGAAATCCATTCTTCACTTAAGCCCAACTTCACATTGTAATAGAATGTAATAGCTGAACTGAGAGCTATGACTTGGAGAAGGTTAATGGACCCTTGGGACAGACCAAAGGCAAGTTTTGACCGAAAGGGTAAGCGCTCGTCGAAATTCATGGTTATTAATTGAATTTTGGAGTAAATCCGACTTAAATGGATATTCCAGATTCTTTTTCCTGAATGGGAGACATCATTGGTCTAATTTTTCAAAACGAAAGTTATTTGGGGAGCGCCACGCTATTTCAATTATTAATTCTCATGCGATGATCATAATGATCGAGTGGATAAATCTCGTTGTTCTATTATTATCAGCAATTCTGTATCTGTTCTTTTATGCCAAGAGTGCGGCCCCTGCACAACTTGAACAGAAGATTGGAGAATCTGCATATTCTAAATGTGCTAGATACAGGACTATTTCAGCAATTTTTAGCTTTATCGCAGTAGCCGATTACATTGTTTACTACTTCTATCCCATACCAATAGGTCTACCACGCTTTTTTCCATGGGATTGGTGGATTTCGGTAGTTATTGGTATAATTATCGTGATACCAAGTATGTACCTAATGTACATTGGGACACGAGATGCAGGTGAGGAGGCTATGGTACCTAAGAAAGAACATACTCTGTATGGTGGTATCTATGAAACCATACGTCATCCTCAAGCAACAGGTGAATTTTTCCTTTGGTTCGCGATTGCCTTCTGGGTTAATTCTCCTTTCTTAGTCCTCATTTCATTTCTGTGGATTCCAATATACTATCTGATGTGTATAGCTGAAGAAAAGGACTTGGTGATCCGCTATGGACAACCATATATTGAATATCGTGAGCGTGTTGGCTTTCTAATACCAAAGCGAGAGAAGAAGTAAGCAACCTTATTTTGGAGTGTATTCAGCAAACCTTAATCAGGTATGATGTTTATCTACCTACAGTCTGAGGTGAGCACGATGCGCACGTGCGAAAAATGCGGAAAAGCCAACCAACCAACTCGTAAATTCTGTATTCGATGTGGGGCTTCACTAATTAAAAAGGAGGCACCAAAGGAAAAAGCACCCTTGCCAACAGCATCCGCACCTCCTGCTCCTGAAACTCCAGATGTAGTGGCCCCTTCAGAACCAGCACCCACAACCACTGATGACAAATGGGTCAAGCCTAGCTCTGTTTCCAAAGACCGTGTTCGTGAAGCAGGAGGATTGACCAGACCAAAATCAGAGTTTGAAAAAGCAAAGGAAGCTTTCGCAAAGGCTGAAACAGTTGGGATTGAAGAAGCTGATGGTTCCGGCGTGATTGAAACAAGAATGCTCAGAGCCAGTGAAGTCAAAGAGTTACTTGAAGGTCCCGGAATGATGGGTGGTGGAGAAATACCACAACCAACTATGATGGAGGGTAGTGAACCTCTGCCTCCAGAAGCAGCCGATCTGATGCCACAGGCAGGTCCTACATCCGCCCAAATTGAAGAGTCAATCCTTGGTTCAAAATCAGCTTATGTTGACAAACCACCAGAACCTGAACCAGAGCCTGTTGTAGCAGATGGGGTGACACCTGGGGTCCCCGGGCTTGCAACAGATTCTTCAGCTACAGGTTTCGAGATGGAAGGAGATACACCTGTGCTTGAAGCTACCACTGTGGCAACGCCAACTGAGGCACCAACAGCTCCTCCACCGTCTGCTTCGGTTGAAAAGCCAGCTGCGCCTGAACCTGTCCCTGCGCCTAAAGCACCTTCAGAGCCTGCTAAAAAACCGGATTCGGACCTGGACTTAGTGATAGCTTGTCCTGACTGCGGGAAAGTCATCAATGTTGACATGTTCGAGTATCCAGATGAGGTGTATAGCAAGATGGGGGCGGCCCGTCTTAAGCAGGCTAGATTCTTTGTCGTACAAGGGAAACCGGATGAAGCAATGCAAGCTGTTCGAAAAGCACGTGCCTTCTATGAGAAAGCGGATGATAAGAAGGGACTCAAAGAAGTCCTCAAACTTGTAGAATCTCTAGCCAAGGGAGTTTAGGCTTTTAGCCAGAGCTCTGTGAAATTGTCTCTTTCCTGTGGAAAGTCTGAGGGGCACTCACACATCATTAGAGCCTTACCAGAATAGCCACGAAGTTTGAGGTTACTAAAGATTTTATCAAAGTCTATCTCGCCTTCCCCGATTGGAAGATGAGTGTCATATCGCACAGCAAGTTCACGAATCTCTCCCTGCGAAACTTCTCGTTCCTTTTTCATCTTCAAAATATCATCCAACATCTGTGACCCATTATTATCATGGACATTGATCATCACGATTTTGTCGTAGAAAGATGCGATATGGTCCAATGCTCTGTTTCGCAATGCAAGAATCTGCCCATGCCCAATGTCTAAAGCCATCCTCATATCGGGGAACAGATCGAACAACAGCTGAGTTTCTGTGTAATAGAGACCCAGAGTCTCAATAGCCAGGGTGACTCCAGCTTCTTTCGAAGCCTCACACGCTAGTGGAAGTGCTTCCAAGAAGACATCGATGTCGTGGTCATCATAGAAGAGGGTAGACAACATAGTGTGGAAAGTCACAACTTCCGCGTCAATCTGCCGTCCCAGGTCAATGTATGGTACAATTCCCTGACTCAGCTCTATTGGTTTCCAATCAGGATTACTTGGCAAATGAAGAGTACACGGAATACCAGCGTTATTCAGATCGGCTTTCGCTTCACCGAAGTTGATGCTGAAGTTAAGATCCATTCGTAGGTCCACAAAGTCAGGCTCGTTCTCTATAGCGGCTCTGACCTGTTCATTGTTGCGTGCGAAAGTGCCAATCTCCATATGTTTCGACCTTGACTCCGAGGATGTCTATCGGCCTTTTCTGAGTTTTGGTAGTAGATGAATATTCCAATGTATGTTTCTAAACATGGGCGATACTGTTATTAGATGAATAGCGTTTTCAAGTTTCAAAGACGCTATTCAGCGGAGCGTTCGAACACTGCCAGACAATGTTGACTATCTCTTCAAGCTGGTCTTTCTCGGAGAGGGAGCAGTAGGCAAGACAAGTCTGGTGGGACGCTATGTATATGACAGCTTTGAGGGTGACTATTTAGCTACTATCGGTACTGACATCCATGTAAAGATGGTCCATGTCGATGAGACTGTAGTAAAACTGGTCATATGGGACATTGCAGGCCAAGACAACTTTGCACAGCTCCGCAGAGCCTACTACATGAATGCCTCAGGAGCATTCTTTGTCTTTGACACAACAAGACCTGAAACCATTGAACGCGTTGACGAATGGCTGAATGCTCTTTTTGCGGTGACTGGTAAAATTCCCATCGTGCTTCTCGAAAACAAGGTAGATCTTGAAAGCGCTATCGAGGAATCAATGAAGAAAGCAGTGAAAGAAAAACACAGCGTTCCAATCCTTCAGACTAGCGCAAAAGAAGATACAAATGTTGAAGAAGCTTTTAGAGAAATGACTCGTGAAATACTAGAAAAGTCACGTGATAAGAGTATCTAGTCACGAGTAACAGGAGTTATGTAAAAGTGACAAGTTCGGAACCGGACTTCGTATATAAACTGGTATTCCTAGGTGACAGCGGTGTTGGAAAGACATCACTGGTTCAACGATATGTGTACGACAGTCTTGCACCAGATATCGGACGTACAATTGGTGCCATGCTTCATGTGAAGTCGGTGGACTTTGAGGGGGCAAAACACAAGCTAGTTGTGTGGGATCTTGGTGGGCAGGTTGCATTTGCGGCTCTGCGAGAACAATACTGCTCCCATGCCTCAGGAGCATTCTTTGTATTTGACAGGACACGTTTAGAGACCCTAGAGCATATTGATGACTGGTTGAACTCGCTCTATTCAGCAGCAGGAGAGATACCAGTGGTTGTTGTTGAGAACAAAATCGATTTGGAGTCTGCAATCTCAGATGACCAGATTAAAGGGATTATCGAGGCTCGAAACTTGAAATGGATTAGGACGAGTGCCTTAGAGAACCAGAATGTGAATGTCGCCTTTGAGGAACTTGTTAAGATGATTCGCACATCTAAATAATAGATTAATCTTCTACGGGGAGAAGGGATGATAGTTCGTTGCAAATAATCAATGAGGAGAATATTTTCTTTGTTTCTTTTTTGCTGGTCTTTTTAACAGGGTGGATCTTACGTGCATACTTTAGCAGGAATTCTCCAGATTACAAGAAGTCTCTATCTGAATTGAAACGACAGCCACTGGAACATGAAACCCCTCTTAGTCTAGGACTATTATCGTTGTTCGGAATCATCCTTTTAGTAGGAGTGATAATTTATGCCTTCTACCAGTCAGTCATTCCATGGTTGCAATTGCCTGTTCCAGCCTTGGCAAGATGGGTAGGAGTAATTATGGGAGTAATCTGTTTACCTCTAATTGGTTGGGTTCAATCAGCACTTGGTGAATCATTCTCAAAAACACTGACAATTCAGGAAGGTCATGAATTAGTAACTACAGGACCGTATAGTAGAATTCGTCATCCCATTTATTCGGTCCACACCTTCTGGTTCCTATCATGGTTCTTGATATCAACCAATTTACTATTTGCAGTTTCATGGATATTATGGATTATTTATCTACAAGTCCGAATTCCACAAGAAGAAAAGATGCTAATCGAACAATTCGGGAACGAATATGAAGAGTACATGAAAAGAACAGGGAGATTGTTTCCTTAATCCAAAAGACTAGCAGACTCTCCTTTGTATGCAAGTCCTAGCTTCACACGTTTCCCGGTGACCATATATGATGCGGACTCAGCTATGGAGATTGCTTGGTCTGCCGCACGTTCACAATACCTGCCAACAATGATATAGTACATGGCAAGTTCACTGATGTCTCGGCGTCTGTTCAGGTAACCTGCGATTTCTTCGAACATCTCCGCAGCTTCCCTATCACTCTGTGCTTCGAGTTTTTCGAGTTCATCAATCTCAGAGAGGTCTCCTTCAAGAACTGCCCTCATGCTCACATCAATGGCACTGTTTGCTAGCTCAGCCAAGTAAGGTAACGATTCAAGTTCTTTAAAGTGGTCAAAATCCTCACATTGCCCAACAATATCAACTATCTTACTTGCATACCGACCAATCCTATGGAGGCTTTCTGACGTATTCCGATAAGCAATTAGCTGCCGGAGGTCTAGGTCAGTTGGTTGATGTTTTGATACTACTTCGAAGACTAAACCCTCTACAACATGATGCATGTGTTCTACTCTGTCAGCAACTGCGCCTGCTTCAGCTGCAAGCTCAACATCGATGTCTTCGAAGGCATTCATGGCTTGGATCAATGCTTTTGTGACGAGTGAATGAAGCGTCCTCAGATGTTCTGCGATATCAGAGGTCATTGTGTCTAGCGTTGAGTTCATATCACTATCACCCTGCATCAGTTAAGATTTCATATCTTTCAAGGATTAAGGTATTCCGATTAATGGGGTGCCTGACTTGCATCACCCTTGTATGCGAGCCCGAGTTTTTTCCGTTCTCCTGTAATCACATAGACAGCTTTCTCTGCTATCAGGAAGGCTTGGTCTGCAGCTCGTTCACAGTATCTACCCACAATGATATAGAACAATGCCATCTTCTCGATATCATCACGTTCTCGTAGGAACTGAGCAATCTCCTCAAACATCTCAGAAGTTTCTCTATCACTCTCAGCTTCCAGCTTCTCTAGCTCATCAAACTGAGAGAGGTCCTCATCAAGGATTCCTTTCATGGCGATATCAAGTGTTTTCTTAGCAAGTTCTGCAAGGAATGGGAGTGATTCGAGCTCCTTGAAGTGCTGAAGTCCTTCGCAAAGATTTGTTATGTGGGCAATCTTGTAAGAATACCTCCCGACACGAAATAGACTGTGGGAAATCTGAAGATAGACAGATAATCTTCTCAAATCCTTTGCAACAGGTTGTCTTCGTCCTATAGTTTCAAAGACGTTAGCTTCGATGTTTTCTGATAACTCCTCAATCTCTGAAGTGAGTTCTTTTACCTTATGTGCTAAGTCTTGATCGAGTTCTTTGAAAGCGTTCATTGCATCTATGAGCGATTTTGTAGTAAGTTCGTGAAGTGTTCTCAGTCGCTTCACAATCGCTTTCAAGTAATACTCTAATTGTGTTGCCATGATGTTCACCTATCCAATTCGTCCTGTAATGAATGCCTCGGTCCTCTCATCTTTTGGAGCCTCTAGTATCCTCCCTGTCTTGTCAAACTCAACTAGCTCACCTAAATATAGAAACGCAGCTTGATCCGACACTCTGAAGGCTTGCTGTACATTGTGCGTGACAAGAATAATCGTGTAGTCTTTTTTCAACTCTACAATGAGTTCCTCAATCTTAGCCGCACTTATAGGATCCAGAGCTGAAACAGGTTCGTCTGCTAGTAAGACTGGTGGATCAACAGACAATGCGCGTGCAATGCAGAGTCTCTGTTGCTGGCCTCCCGAGAGATTAGGGGCAGGTATATCTAGGTCATCTTTCACCTCATCCCAGAGTGCAGCTTTTTTCAGTGATGTCTCAACAATCTTCTCCAACTCGTCCTCATCATTAGTACCATGAAGTTTCGGGCCATAGGTAATGTTGTCTCTAATGCTCATCGGAAAAGGATTCGGTCGTTGAAAGACCATCCCTATATGTTTCCGGAGGTCATAGACACTGTAGCCAGTGTCATAGATATTTTGTCCGTTGAAATAGACTGCACCATCTTTACGAAAACTGGGTACAAGGTCATTGAGACGATTAAGTGTTCGCAGAAGTGTGCTCTTGCCGCATCCTGATGGTCCCATGATAGCGGTCACAGTGTTGTCCTCGAAGTAACATGAGATGTTCTTCAGGATTGGTTTCGTTCCAAACCAAGTCGAGAGGTTATGTACCTCGATGTGATACTTGAAGTCAGACATTACACTAGCCTCCTTGTAACTTTACGAGATATTAGATTGGCAATGACATCGATTGTCAGAACCATGATCATCAGAGCAAGTGCGGTCCCGTGAGCCTTCGCTTGTAGGTATTCACGGGGGTCACTGATGTAGGCCCAGATTGTATAGGGCATAGATGCGACCCAAGAACCAGACCCAGTGAGTTGCGTGGGAACCGTGAGGTTGTTCCCCGCAGTGAAAATCAACGGAGCAGTCTCTCCCATCACTCTGCCAATGGCAAGAAGAACTCCAGTGATTACTCCTGGAAACGCAGCTCGGATGGTGACATTCCAGGTTGTTGACCACTTGGTCGCACCCAGTGCAAGGGAAGCCTCTCTGAGTGACATAGGGACAGCTCGTAACGCTTCTTGAGTTGTCCTCAACACAGTTGGTATCATCATGAACGCAAGAGTAAGACTTCCTGCAACAACTCCCATTCCAAGATGGAGGAAGTCAACAAGGAACGCAAATCCAAAAGCACCGAATACAATTGAGGGAATTCCGGCAAGAACATCGGATGCAAATTCTACGATTGTTCGTCCCCAACCATGTTGTGTGTATTCTGTTATATAGACTGCACCGAAAACACTTAGGGGGATTCCTACGGCACTTGCTAGAACTATGAGTTCGACAGTTCCAACAAGAGCATTTCTGATTCCTCCCTCTAACCCTACTCCTGGGAATGTTGTAAAGAATTCTATCCCTTGTCCAGGTCCGCTTCCAAATACCTCTGAAAATCCGATACTTGCAACCTCGATGAGGACAAGG
>JBHLRC010000115.1:0-9959 GCA_048882965.1 Candidatus Thorarchaeota archaeon | reverse complement strand
TCTTGAACCAGACAATTGTGGAAGAAGGAGCTGTTGGATTTGAGTCCGTTGCCTTCAATCCAATCACAATAGATTCAGGAGTGTTCTCAAGTCTTGTGACACAGATGCGAAACAACGACAATATTACTCACCATCTCTACCTAGACATCGTAGTTTCCGACACTAGTAATTTCATTACATATTGGCATGGTGATGAGGTCACTCCAATAGTGAATCCTGGAGCTAACCAGACCTTTACAATGGATATTGGAGATGTTGGGGCTGGGGACTTCTATGGGACCACACCATTGGTGACAGCTTATCTGCCAGATGGCATTGTCCTAGCACAATACCTCGTTCAGGTGATACTACGTACAGAAGATGGGATTGTGGATCAGATTAATTTGCTCTTGACTGTCACCTAGCAAGATACCATGCAATCGTCTGATCAAGGCCTTCCTGAAAGGAGACCTTCGGAGAGAATCCTAGAACTTCGGAGGTCTTCTCCATACTTCCTAAACTATCTCTCACATCACCCTCACGAGCGTCTCTATGGACTATTCTAGATGTTGAATTAGGGATACGGTCTTTTATCAGATGGGCGAGGTCCAAGATGCTAATGGTATTGGATCCAGATAGGTTCATGATGTGGCTCTTATTGCTCTCAATTAGACCACCAAGATAAGTGGCTCGAGCAACATCTTCAACATGAATGAAACTCCTAGTTTGCTTTCCATCGCCATCTATGGTTATGTCTTGGTTCTGAATTGCTTGGTTGATGAAGATTGAAATGACGCCACTGTATTCAGAATACTCCTGCCGCGGACCATACACGTTGAAGTATCGAAAGATGGTTGTATCTATCCCATAGAAGGGCTTGGACGACAGGCAATCCATTTCAGCAGTAACCTTTGACTTTGCATATGGACTCAATGGGTTAAGTGGAGTTTCTTCTTGTATGGGAAGTGTTGATGGGTCTCCATATACTGCTGCACTTGAGCTGAAGACAAATCGTTTGACTCCCCATTTTCGAGCCAGTTCTAGCATATTGCGTGTTCCGTTGACGTTCACATTGTGGACCACTTCCGGATTCCCAATTGAGAACTTTACCGATGAAATAGCTGCTAGGTGATATATTATTCCCACAGGTCTGTCCACAATATTCTCGAGTTGTTTGTCACAGACATCCATCTCTATGAATTTGAATTCACTATTCTTCATTGCATCAGACAGATTCTCCAGCTTTCCAGTCCTTAGATTATCAATTCCAACAACTGAGTGTCCTTCTCTCAACAAAAGGTCGACTAGATGACTCCCTATGAATCCCGCCGCTCCCGAAACAACCAGACACTCCTTGGTCATATTAGTAGATTCAAATTCCCTCTCTGATAAATAGTACTGCAAAGTGATATAACGCACCAACATCGAACCGTTTTTTGAATCCCATGTACTTTGTCTACATCATTGAAACAGAGGATGGCACCTACTACACAGGAATGACCAATGATGTTGCACGACGTTTTCAAGAACATCTCTCTGGTACATCTCGGTCTGCCGCTTATCTCAAAATGCATAAACCAAAGTATGTTGTCTACTTAGCTGAATGTCGAACCCGCGGAGATGCCATGCGTCTTGAACGTCAGCTCAAGAAGGACTACAATTTCAAAATGGAATGCATAGGGCCACGGCGTGACATCCGGGAGGTTATTGACACAGAACTCAGCTATCGTTGATACTTCTCTCGAAGCTTTCTTATCGGGAGTGAGCTACCCGGTTCACGGTTGACACTGATGACAGAGGTAGTTCTTGCTATAGACTCTGGTACAACCGGAGTCAGATCAATGTTCTTTGACAAGAGTGGAAATGTCTTAGGTCATGCATATTCAGAATTCGACAGCGACTATCCCAGTCCCTCATGGGTGGAACAGGATGCTGAGAGTTGGTGGGCCAAGTCGTGTGATACAATCAGACATGCACTCTCAGAGAGCAGTTTGTCGCCAGAACAGGTCATTGGGATTAGTGTAACAAATCAGCGGGAAACAATAGTCCCCGTGGATGAGGGTGGTAGGCCCCTCAGAAAGGCGATCGTTTGGCAAGACCGAAGAACGGTCCCTCAGTGCAAATGGATTGAGAAGGAGGTCTCTCAGGACGTAGTCTATTCAACCACCGGGCTCACAGTTGATCCTTACTTCTCAGCTCCTAAGATTCTCTGGATCAAAGAGCATGAAGAGTCAATTTTCAAGAAGACACATAAATTCCTGTTAGTTCATGATTACATCATTCATAGACTCTCCGAGAAATATGTCACAGATTTCTCGAATGCAAGTAGAACTATGCTCTTTGATGTCCGAAATGCAAATTGGTCTGACAGGCTTCTTGAAAGATTTGACATTCCGCCAGATAAACTCCCAGACACAGTAGAGTCTGGTACTAAGATTGGGGAACTCACATCACAGGCGTCGAAGGAGACAGGACTAAAGGAAGGGACTCCCATCGTGACTGGAGGCGGAGACCAACAGTGCGCTGCACTTGGTGTGGGTGTTGTAAAAGAAGGTAGATTGAAGTCCACCACAGGGACCGGTACGTTCCTTCTCGCTTACTCGAAGACTGTTCGCTTGGACCCTGGTCTCAGGGTGCTTTGCAGCCGTCATGTTGTACCTGGAGCCTTTGTTGTAGAGGCAAGCATGTTCACAACAGGGTCTGCTCTAAAGTGGTTTAGGGATAATTTGGGGAGTGAAGAGCAGAAGATTGCAGACAATCGTGGTGTAGACCCGTACGATGTCCTGACAGAAGAAGCAGAGAAGGTTCCTGCTGGCGCAGAGGGCGTCATTCACATACCTCACTTTGTGGGTGCTGGAGCGCCTAATTGGAATCCCCACTCGAGGGGAATCTTCGCTGGTCTTGCTCTAGGTCATACCCGCGCTCACATCATCCGAGCAATTCTGGAGGGTGTTTCCTACGAGATAAGAACCAATATTGAGGTGATGCGAGAACTCGGTCTGCCATCAAAAGAGATTCGGGTGACTGGAGGTGCTGCGAGAAGTGAAACCTGGATGCAGATACAGTCCAACATCCTTCGGATGCCTGTGATCAGAACTCAGATGGAAGAAGCAACTGCTGTGGGTGCAGCTATCCTTGCTTGCAAGGGAATTGGTGTATTCAAGTCGGTGGCTCAAGCTGCTGAAGAGATGGTCAAGACACTTCCCCCATTATCTCCAACAAAGGAAACACTAGAAGTGTACCAGAAAGGGTACATGAAGTTCAAGGAATTGTATTCAGCAATATCTGACTTGCGACTTGATGAAGACTAGTCTGCATATACTGCAATCTTGTTCCCCTTGTCAAGAACGAGTATTTTCACATCGGGATTGTCTTTTATCCACTCGTCAACGACTGTCTGAGGGTCTCGAACGGGGTCGAGATGTACAGCTTGTACAATCTTGTCATCAAGTGCTGAATATAATCTGACGCGTCGGACTCTTTTCATGAGTTCAGCAAACTTGTACGCCTTATGTTCGTAAAGGTGATACTCCCCACTTATTGAACTGATCACCTCATCAATGGGTGCTGTGAGCTTGTTGTAGAAGTTCTCTACTGCTTTCTCAGGTGCTATACCGTCCCTACACTCCGCCATGACGAGGATTTCTCCGCCATCAACCACTGCATTCTTTGTCAGTTCTATGGCTCTTTGTGCATGATAGAGGCTCTTGTCCTGAGGATACCCTCCTGGAGAAACGATGATTCGCTCCTGTGGTTTTACAGTGAAACTTGATGTTTCATCTAGGAGTTCCATGCCCCGTGCTGTCACCGGTTCATAATCTCCCGCATCCGCCCAGACCAGTTTCCTGTCGCTAGTGACTAAGGCTACAAGGAATATCTTTGCCTCACGAGTAATAATCTCCATCGCTTCTCTCATGTCATCTGCTAGTGGATTATCCTGTCTCGTTTCATCCGGATGGAATGGATGGATACCGAATGTTGATCTTGGATTCAGAGCAAGCGAATGGTTTGCTTCAATAGTCTTGAAAGCACAGACTCCAGGAAGGAAGTTCTTCACAACATTGGAATAACCTGCGAAATAATGCGCTTTCATATCTGAGAGACTAACATACACATCCTGACCTGCAGCTGCAGCGTCGATGATGACCGGAGTCCCTCTTGAAGTCTTTCCCAAATCCACCATGTTTGGAGATTGACAGTCATGTATCATCACATCATACTTGGCTATTTTCGCATCATCTGCCGCACGGCGAATCATTTCTACAATAGCGAGATTCTCGGGATGGTTTACCTCATGTGATCCAGTGGTGATTATGAACTGCACCATGTTCGCATCTTTGAGGTGTGGTACAACAGCTGAAATCATCTCCAAATGAGGTACATCGCGAGTGTGATCCTCGATTAATACGCATACGCTTTTGCTCTTGGAGATATCTGAGAGAAGGGGTCCATGTGGTTTGTCCAGTACCTTCTCTATTCCTACTTGAACATCTGATGTTGTTTCAGCTGGTTTTGGCTTAATTACTCCAGCGAGGTTCTTGTCAGGAATCTCAAGTTTGACTTTCCCATCACCATAGGTCACATGAACTTCCAATGTTTTGCCTCACCTACCAAAGTGAGAAACTCTCAGAAAAACATTCACCATGCTGCACTCCACCAAAACAGATATTGCAAATGATATGGGTGAAAACAATATGAACCAGTCAAACAATGATGACACAAGTTCCGACGCAGGAATGGCAAATATGGGTAAATGGTTAGCTGTATCATCGGAGCTACCCTGTGCAGTTGTCGCATTGCTCCTAGTTGGTCAAATCGTTGGAAACTCTATAGCCGGACCCTTAGGGGGCACGTGGGGTGCACTTCTTGGAGCTTTGTTTGGCTTTATCTTTGGGGTGTATAGTGTATTTGTTACAATCAGATATTTTGATAGACTTGAAATGACAACAAAGTCTACTACTACATATATGCCACCAATGGACGAGATCCTAGAGGATGTTACCTTTGACCTAGATCCCACTACCTCTGACGATAGTGATGGTGAATGATCTGTTACTCACTCAAGGAACTCAGAGTCGTCAGCATCTAGAACTTCGATAATCACTCTTGTTGCGTATCTACCTACTCCAGCAATTATCATCTGTATGAGCAATGAAATGAAGAATGCTCCCAGACCAATTCCAAAGAGTCTGAGTAATAGTGATGTGGCCGCCCATGGGGCTAGAAAATATAGATCCACCAGATACCAGATGTAGATCCCTGTAATTGTCATCAAGACAACCAATAGAGCAAAGGCAGACACCACCAACCTAACTCGGGGGGTACTCATTTTGACTTCTTCGATACCTGGTCCGACAACAGCATCTCCAATCCTTCTTGAGAATCTGATGAATACACTCATTGCAGCTAGAAACACAAGCAATGCAATGATACTGGTTACCAGAAGAACTAGTATCTTCAGCTCATTATTCAAGTTGAGGAACTCGTCTGCAATGTAGTATGCTGACAGGGTTCCAATCATCAGAATTACAGACACAATCTGTATGACGAAGGTTATGGTTGCAGAGCTTCTGAAAAGACTTCCAAGATTGATATAATCCTCACGAGGCGCCGTCATATTGACCAACACAACCGATGTGGATTGCTAGTTATTTGAATTCTTCTACTCTTTATTCTCGAAACCTTCCCGTTCGTCAAGCTTATATCGTGCATAACTTGTCTGTCGGTAGTCCTCATCAGATTGTGAGAGTAGAAAATTCATGATGGCCTTTAAATCTGCAAACGAATATGGCTTTGTCAATGCGAGGATACGAGGCATGAAGTCCCGTTTTCTCACAGTTGGCACCTATGAAAGCCTTCTTTCAGCTAGCAGCTACGAGGACTTCATCAAGATTCTCTCTGGGACATATTATGGACAAATAATTAGTAGAGAGTCCTCTACCAGTAGACCTGGACCTGAGGAACTTGCGTTAATTTTGTCCCGGGACTTTGCCAGCGTGAGTACTAACTTGTCACGTTCACTCACAGGAAAGGTTCGTGAGTTCACGAATACATACCTAGAGATGTTCATGACCGAGAGTGTCAAATCGATAATTCGGGGTATTCATGTTGGACTTGAAAAGGATGAGATTCTACGTTTTGCTGTACCGCAGGATCCAGAACAGGAGGCTCTTTTTGAGAGCCTAGTGGATTCTGGTTCAGTCAGTAAACTGATAGATCTCCTTCCCCAATGGGATCTCAGAGTAGCACTCTTGACTAAACTTCCAGCCTACGAAGAGTTCAACTCTCCGGCTCCGCTCGAAGTAGCCATTGAAGAATGGCATATCAAGAGGGTGCTCGATGCGCTCAAGGACTTCTCCAATGACGAAGCAAAACGAATCCTGGACATCATCGAGGCACGAGTCATTCTGCGCAATGTGCTGACTGCCCTCCGCGCCTCTATTCTCCAGCTAGATTCACGTGCTTTAGAGCTATCTCTGATACGCTTCTCGAAAGCTCGCGAGTTCACCGAATCTCTCAAGAATGTGAACACTTGGCGAGATGTGATCTCAAAGATGGATATCACACGCTTTGGTCAGTTTGGTGGGAGAATCGCACGACTCTATGAAGAGACTGACGATCTCTCAGATGTTGAGCTTGCAATTGAAGATTTCATTGCTCAAAGAGTCAAACAACAAATGACAGCATATCCTTTTCACTTAGGAACAATCATCGGGTTCTTCTCGCTCAAGGCTTATGAGATGCGAAACATCCGCTCCATTGCGGTTGGGATTGAACGAGGACAGTCCGCCGAAAATATAAGGAAAATGATTACAATCTGGTGAGATGTGGAGGAAACGATCACATGAAAATTGACAATCGAATCAAGTTCCTTGCCATGATGATGATGGGTGTTGTAATGCTCACCCTCGCAGTATTTGCGATTGCCATGGCTGATGCTTCGACGGTTCTGAGGGCGCTAGGTGCGCCAGTGAACAATGGATTTGTGCCTGCGCAAATAGGCGATGGAGATGGATGGGCCATTCTCGGTCTTGGAATTGGTGCAGGACTTGCTCTAGGTTTGGCCGGTATTGGCGCTGGACTTGGAATGGGCACTGCTTCTGCAGCAGCACTCGGAGCCATCACAGAGAAACCAGAGACTTTCGGAAAGAGTATTCTATACGTAGTATTCATTGAGGCTGTAGCTATCTACGGTTTCGTTATTGCATTCCTTCTTGTAGGATACATTCCTCAATTGATGGGTCATTAGTAAGACTTGGAGAAACTAGTAGAGGTGATCTTCCTCCCTCTACTCTTTCTTTTCTTTAGTACCGAAAAGGATTGATGAGATAGTATCCCGCACCTCACCCTCCAAGCGTTCAAGTCTCGATTCGAAGGTGTTGTCAACCCATCTTGTAGAATCCTTATTGCGAACTATGACTCCGCCTGTGGCACGTACTTGTTCCTTTGAAATGCTTAGTTTTATTTTCCGGCCTGTTGTTTTAGCCACAGCCGCTTCCGCGGTTTTAAGATCAATATTGGATTCATGCCCTTTTGGTGCAACAATCTCCAGTTCACTCTCATCAAGTGCTTTAGCGGCGTCAACAATCAGTGTTTCCAGAGTCTTTTCATAGGCTTTCTTCTTGACAACATCATCAAGATGTTTCTTGGCGGAGGACATGACATCTTCAATTAGGTTCTCCTTAGCCTCAAGAAGCTTGTATTTTGCCTGTAATTTAGCACTTGCTTCATATCTTGAAACTTCTGCATTAGACTCAATCTCAGCTTTTCCTGTTATGGATGCAGTGAGTTCCTTAGCTTTTGCCCGTGCTTCATCGAGCTTCTGCTTCTTTTGTGACTCTGCCTCTGAGAGAATCTCTTTCTCCTTTTCTGAGGTTTTTGAGTTGATAATCTCGATGATATTTTCCATGCCACTCATGATATCATGCCTCCCCCAACAGAATTTTCACAACTGCTTTGTAAGCGTCATCCTGTTTTTTCTGGGCTGAATCCTGCATCTTTTTAATCGTCTTCTCAGTTTCCTTGAAAACGGACGATTCAATCTCTGCTTTTCTGCTCTCAATCTCACTGAGCATTCTAGTAGCAGAATCTTTTGCCTCTCTCTGGGCGACCTCGATAATCATCTTGGCTTCTTCATCGGCATCCTCGCGAATTTTACGAGCCTTCTTATGAGCATCATCTATTCTTTTCTGAGCTGCTACTTCAGTTTCATGAATCTGGTCGATTTCATCGTGTGCTGCACACATGATTATTCCTCTAAGTACACGATAGTGATTCATGTCGAATAGTTCCCCCCTTTAAAGATTGACCTCCATCATAAACGGCTCACCCCGTAAAGGTTATTTGGGGCATGGGAAGCATCTCGTACTTACGTATCTCGGATTTGTGAGTTATCAGATGAAGTGAATCCGAGCTCGTGCACATGGAGTTGACAGAATGGGTTTCATGAGTCCTAAGGAAATGGTCGTTGCCAAAGTTGTTTCCCATAGGGATTTTGAAAGGCAGGTCTTACAATCCCTTCAGGAGTTCTCTCTCTTTGAATTCATTGACGTGCGACGACAAGCAGGAATTGTTGATGTGAAACGGACTCGTGAGGAGGAAAATGCACTATCTGCACTTGAACGTCTGTCAAAGATTCTTGAATCTCTAGAAATTGATCCTGCCAGACGTACTGGTGTGTTTACTGAGGTCAATGACACTACTCTTACAGCCACGCTAAATCTCGCATCAGAGGTCATCTCTGCGGTCGAAGAAGAAGTCCTTGATATTGACTCTAAATTGACGATTGCCCGTCTTGAGGTAGAACGTCAGCGTGGAATCGCTGATGTCGCAGAATCACTAGAACCGCTTGGTATAGATCCCAGTCTGATTGGTACCACAGAATTTACGTTCACCACCGCTGGAATTGTACCATCAGGAAGAGAATCCGAGTTAAAATGGAGTATTGGCGAAGTCACTGAAGGCGCTTTCACAGTTGGTATGCGTTCTCTTGATAGAGGCGGATCCGTCTGTGTCATCACTGTCCCAATCGAATTGAAAGATGCTGTTGAACGGATTCTTTCAGCCATGCAGTTCGAGCCTTTTACTATCCCTGAGGATTCTTCTGGTCTGCCCAAGGAGATTGTTGAAAATGCATTGAAGCGCATTGTAGAGATTGAGGAAGAGATTGATCTGCTTGACAGGAGGAAAGAGCACATTGCTAATGAGTGGGGAACACGAATCCTCGCAGCATGGGAAGCCCTTGATATTGAGAAAAAACGAATTGATGTCAAGAGCTATATTGTCTACACCGAACAAGCAATCAAGATGTGGGGTTGGATTCCTGAGGGTAACGAGGAGGAACTTGAGTCAATACTCAGAAAGAATGTAGGTCCAGCTCTTGAAGTGACATTTGACAAGCCCGACTTCGCTGAGGTTGAAGCTCCTACCTACATCACAAATCCATCCTACATGAAACCAACTGAGGATGTCGTCAAAGCATTCGGTGTCCCATCTCGCCATGACCTTGACCCAACTAAGTTCATGGCATGGTCGTTCCCCTTGATTTTCGGTCTAGTATTTGCAGATGTTGGGCAGGGCTTTCTGATACTGCTCATCGGATATGCTGCATTACGTGCGAACAAGAAGGGTCAGGATTGGGGCGCAATTCTTGGATATGTTCAGAACGGTGCTCAGGGTCTCATGATGATGGGTATCTTCGCTATGTTAGGTGGATTTCTATTTGGAAGCTTCTTTGGTGCGGAAACGGTTATCGAACCATTGTGGCCAATCTTTGCTCATACTGATCCAAATCGAGCAACGCACATGCTAAAACTCTCAATTGAGGTGGGAGCCATTCACATCTCTTTGGGAATAATCCTGGCTCTCTATAATGAACTGAAACAGAATCACAGACGTAAAGCCCTGATCAATCTGTCATATCTAATTATGTACATTGGTTTCATTATTCTCATCTTCGGAGTGAGCTACAATAGTATCGG
>JBHLRC010000114.1:0-10073 GCA_048882965.1 Candidatus Thorarchaeota archaeon | reverse complement strand
ATAAGAGTGACAGCGAGCAGGTGAAGACAATTGCATTGATGATTCGAGAGGATGAGTTTCGCCATCATGCGCTTCTGAAGGAATTGCACAAAGCAGTGATTGAGCCAGAAACACTTACAGAAGATGACATTTGGGATGTAATGTGGAAAGACACTCCTTGGAAAGGAAGTCCTGGTGGATAGGTCAAAGTTAGCCAATCTGCAATGAAAAGGTCACTCAGAGGAGTATCTGTCAACAATAGCCATGAAACCGTCATCTAGTCTCTCAAGTCCAATACCAGTCCTCGCTGATATCATTTGACCTCCCAGGCTGTATTTCTCCATTAGATAACGCATTTCGTCAGATATGAAATCATATCGCTCCTCATCCAATAAGTCGACCTTGTTTGCGACAAGCATGAATCTTGGTCCATCACCATTTTGAAGTCTGAGCTTGCTATTCTCCTCAATAGCAGGAATCCAATATCCTTCAATACTGTCCAATGTCTGAAGTCTGGTCACATCAAAGAAAAGAAGACCAACTGTAGCCCCTCTAATCATCGATTTCATCTGATCGATGAATCTGAGTTGACCTCCAAAGTCCCAGATTGAAAGCGTCACTTCCATGCCAGAAGATGTAGTAACATGTTTGGTGTCAAAGCTTGCGCCTATTGTGGTTCTGAGAAAATTGGGATCTGGAAAATTACCTGTTGTATACCGTTGTGTGAAAGATGTTTTTCCACACTCTGTGTCTCCAAGGACAACGGCTTTCAGGATTTTCATTCATCGCACCTAATACTCAATCTTTATCGAACCATCGTCTTCTACACCAAGTTCCTCTAATTCCTCGAGTCGTTCAACTGTTCGTGATAAACGTGCCGTTACAGGAGGACTACTGAAGACTGCAATGGTACCTGCTAGTAGCAATATGAGCATAGCAGTTGTGGGAATTGCAGGGGGTTCTGGAGGGATATTGTCAGAATACATTGAAACAATTGCTATCATGAGAGCAGAAATAATAAACATCATTAGTCTTCCAGCGGCAGCACTGCCACCTGATCTTGCTATTCGAATAGAAAGTCGAATAAACATCAGTGTGCCTATCGCAATGATCACTCCAATTGCAGTCCAAACATACTCATTAGTGACAGTTACGGGTTGAGTCAGAGGAAATGTCAGAAAAGCTGCAGATGTTCCAAAAATAATCATTGCTTCACGTGTAAAGGTTTGCACCCAATCACCAAAGAATGATGACACCGCGGCAAGCATGAAAGCAATAATTGCACAAGAACCAAGGAGTACATCAACCCAAACAAGATACTGATTCCAGACGAGTCTTTGGTTAATGAACAAGGCCCATGACAAAGAATGTGTAGAAACTAATAGTGCGACAAAGGTAACTACAGCTCCCAAGTACAGAGGCATTCTTGCACCTGTTTCACTTGCTTGTTCGAGGAAATACTCCAATGGAGCAATCAAACACAGTGCAGTGAAAATTTCAACTCCAACAAAGTAGAAAATGACCCAACTTCCAACTCGAAATGCATCTACAACTAATGGTAATCCAATTGTTATGGTGAAGTACATAATGAAAGTAGCCAATGTTCTTCTTCCGGGTTTCCTGACAGAGGCAAAAACTGTAGCAGCTACAATAAGGGGTATGACTTGCAGGATATAGTATTGCGGATGGCTAAATGTCCAGCCTGTAGCTGCAAAAATCCAAGTTGACATATACGAAAAGAGAACCACAAGCAATGATACTGAGAAGGTTGAAGGATTCTCCCGTAAAAGAACCACTGACAGGTAGACCGATAGTACAAGCAAGATTGATAGTCCAATCATCATGAAATAGAGTGGGAATCCTAAGAATTCTTCCAAGAAGTTGTTAACAAAAACACCTATGATAATGAGAACTGTGATAATCGAAACTTGTTTTGCTCGATTGGGCGACCAGAGAATCCATGCTTGTGCAATCACGATAGCTCCAAGAAAGAACGATCCTGTACCAGTTATCATGAACCTATATGCTTCATGGATACCAAAAAGAGTGGCAAGTGACATTGCAATTCCAGTGAATGAATATGCTATCAATGCGCGTTTAGTACCTGTACCAATGTCAGAGTAAATCTCTCGGATTCGACTCGCATAAATGATTAGAGAAACTATTAGAATCACAATGATAATAGACCCAGAATCAATGAGTGCATTATCGAAATCAATAGGAATTTCAATTTGCATAGTATCAACCCCATAAACTGCTTATCTCTCGCCCTCGCTTTCTGAGCGCTTTGGTAATTACTTGTGTCAACCATTCCGGAGAGGAATTTCTATTCTCTAATATCAGTGACAGGACAGAACCGGATTCCTTCTCATTCTCCGCCTCACAGATATAGAGAAGACCATTTAGTTGAATGTAGCCAACAACTCCTCTGTCTGACTTCATATAGTTGGGATTCCCAGAATCAATTGTACTCACATCATCTCTCTGAAGTGCAGTGGATACTAATTGTACAATCCCTGTAAGGAGCGCGACTCTTTCAGCACTTTGTTCTTCAGAGGGATAAATTACTTTGGAATCCATATTATCTAGTGTTACTCTTACAACCATTCGAACAACCATCAAGATTTACCCCCAAATGCTTTGGTGAGCCAGTCAATTTCCTTCGCGTCCTTGTCTTTGGTTTCGGGTTTTCCATTATCGGATCGTTGAGGTACCACAATATCACGAACTCCCAAACCCTCACCATCTCGAAGGTTATAGAGAGTTATCAATAACTCATGATTATTCTCACATGTGACAATTAGAGTTGGCGATCGACCTTCATTCATAATCCGCGCTTTAACAGAAGCAGCCTCCGCTTCACTCATTTGGACTAAAGCGTTGCCTTTACATTCTGGACATTTAAAACGGATTTCCATTGTAGCGCGTTCCCTGACTTGGTCCCGCTGTGTTTTCTACAAATTCATTACTTAAGCTTAGCTTGTAGAAAGCCTTCGGATTCGAAATACGACAGATATGGAAGTAACTTAATTTGTAAACAAAATTAACTGCGGTAACCTAATCCTTATGTTGGAAAAATCTTGTGGATTTGATTACAGATGGATTTTGGTGAGAACTCGTAATGACTGTAGAAGATGTTAAGCGGACAGATGATGGTCCCGCTTTAATGCTCGCAAATGAGGCTGTTGTGAGAGGCGCTTTAGAAGCAGATGTCAAGATTGTGGCTTTCTATCCTGGATCTCCGACCTCAGAGATTCTTGATACATTTGGTGATGTAATGGAGCATTTTGGGGACTATAAAATGCACATCTCTGCAAACGAAAAAGTAGCTCTGGAAACTGCTGCGGGAGCATCTATGGCAGGCATGCGCTCCTTCGCATCTATGAAAAGCGTTGGTATGAATGTTGCTAGTGATTCAATGTTCTCAATTGGATACACAGGATTGAATGCAGGTTGTGTTTGTCTCATTGCTGATGATCCTTATGCTCATTCTTCTCAATCAGAAGAAGATGGTCGTTATTTCGGTGAAGCGGCGTATGTGCCCATGATTGAACCTGCCACTGCTCAAGAAGCTCTGGATATGACCAAATGGGCATTCGAGGTTTCTGAGAAGCATAAAACCCTTGTAATCATCAGAACTACCACTAGGGTCAACCATCAAAGAGGGATGGTCGATTTAGGAAAGCTTGATCGGACCTCATTCAAGAAGAACAAATGGCAAGATGTTAAAGGACAATATTTCACAGTAGGCTCTGTTGCTCGGGCGCTCAAGGCAAAACTGCTTGAAAAGAAGAAAGATATTCAGCGAGATTTCGAGAAGACAGATTTCAACAAAGTTGTACCAGGTAACGGTAATGTGGGGATACTCACAGCAGGAGTGTGTTTCCTCCATGCTAAAGAGGCTATGCAGAATCTCGATGTTGAACTGCCTACATTCAAAATAGGGACATTATTTCCGTTACCTGAAAAGAAACTGGCTGAGTTCATCAAACCACTCTCAACTCTGATTGTTATTGAAGAGTTAACACCCTATCTTGAGACTCGTATTGCAGCTCTAGCACATACTGTAAATCCAGACCTGAACATCGTTGGCAAAAGAAGTGGTCATTTTTCCGAGATGCTGGAATATAATGTCCCAATCGTGGAGAAGGTTATTGCTGAGGTCATTGACAAGAAGATTAGCTTGGATTATGATTCTATACTTAAGAGGGCTGAGAAACTGAAAGAGATTCTTCCTGAGAGACCACCAATCTTCTGTCCTGGATGTCCGCACCGAGGAACATTGTGGGCGTTTAGACAAGCATTACAGCAACTGAGGATTCGGGACAAAATTGTGTTCAACAATGACATCGGATGCTACTCAATGGCATTTCTCCCTCCGAACGAGTTCTCGGACTCGATGCTAGCCATGGGTGCGTCACTTGGAATATCTGCAGGAATGGAGATGGCATTAGAGGACAAAGTGATTGCTATGGTGGGAGATAGTACTCTATATCATGCAGCACTCCCAGGGATTGTCAATCTCATTCATCACAAATCCAATGTGACACTGTTCGTTTTAGACAACTCAGTCACAGCAATGACCGGGCAACAGTTCAATCCTAACTCACCATATGACGCAGGAGGTACACCAGCCCGGAAAATAAACATGGAGAAGATGTTCGAAGCTCTCGGCGCTGATAGTGTTGTGATTATTGACCCCTATGAAACAAGAGATTGCATTGGAACGATCAAAGAAGCAATAGAGGCCGATGGATTCAATGTCATTATCTCCCGTCGTTCATGCGCACTATATGGAGACCGTGAAAAGAAGAAACACGGAGAGAAAATTATCCCCAGTGAGAATGTGAAAGAAACTTGCAAGGGGATCTACACATGCGTTCGGGAGTTCTATTGTCCGGCAATCACAATAGATGAAACAGATGCAAAGATGATTATCCAAACAGACCTGTGTGACGGATGTCTTGAGTGTAGACAGGTCTGTCCTGTGGACTCACCGCGTCATCTGGAGGTGAAGAAATGAGTGGTTCTAGTAAGACATACAATATAATGTTCGCTGGGGTTGGCGGACAGGGACTGATGCTTCTCTCAGCAATCCTTGGAAAAGCTGCAGTAGATAGCGGTCTCAAAGTAATGACTGGAGAACAACACGGTCTCTCTCAACGGCAAGGTTCAATCTATGTTCACTTTAGAATTGGAGATCCAATCTCTCCTCTGATTCCTTATGGGAAAGCGGACATGATGATAGCAATGGAAGCAACTGAAGCACTGAGGTACATTGAGTATCTAAAGGAGGATGGAGTTGTCATAATGAGCAACCGTGTCATGCCTTCAGTCACCGAAACAGAACAGGTTGCACTTGACAAGGATAAAAAGACGAAATACATAACGGTGGAGCAAATCGAGAAACAGCTAAGACAGGTCACAAGGAATGTTGTCTTACTTGATTCCCTAGAACTAGCCGTTCAAGCTGGGAATGCGAGGACAGAGAACTCGGTACTTGTAGGAGCCACTGTAGCTTGCGCAGACTTCCCGATACCTGCAGAGGAGGTAAGAAAGGCAGTTTTAGCGTTGGTGCCTCCTAAGACAATAGAAGCAAACTCGAAAGCATTTGATTTAGGACAAGAAGCAGGTAGTACTTGCTTGGGAACTTGAATTTGTTTCATAGTGCTTTGCTGTTGAACATTGTAAGCTTCCAAGGATCCTTATCTGAAGTTCTTTCCAAAATCCGTAGCGTAGATGTAGCTACCCGATGACACTATTGAATCCATGGCTCCCCCATACCATGAATCAGCTAAATCTGGAAAAGAGGATGTGTTGCTGCAATCATCATGCCATATAATGGGATTTGATGCTAGAGTCGTTTCGTCTGTTTTTACATCAACAAAGTTAGTCGATGAAACATGACTTAGTCCTTGTATAGTGATAAAGGAAATGACAAATAACACTACTACCCCTACTGCGAGCTTCCTCGACAATCTTCCCAACTCCTATGAAACCGGAAAGTACACGTCATATTAATCTTACCGTTAAATTCTGGTTTCAGGGATGTGCCCCACTCCATAGAGTTATTAACTATGTCAACATTCGATATAAAGGAGGAGTCTTTACTATGGTTAAGACTTACGATGCCATCATCATTGGTGGAGGTCCAGCAGGTTCTTCAGCTGCACTTCATCTTGCGTATCATGAGCGGAAGGTGTTGGTGCTAGACAGGGGTACTAGCCCGATGCATTTCCACACCAACTCAATTCTTAATTTCTCAGGCTCAGTCTATAACGAAGGAAGGAGTCTCTTGCGAAATATACAAGGTGAAGCAAGAGCAGCTGGAGCGGAGTACAAAGAAGCCGATGTTGTTCAAATCGCAGGTCGCTATCCCAAGTTCACAATCAGAACAGAACCTAGTTATCGAACAGAAGATAAGAGCGAGTACAATGCAAAGACACTCCTAATTGCAACAGGAACAGCCAGAAAACATCCAAAGGTTAACGGGATGTGGAGAGCTTGGTTGCCAGTTGCTAATGTGGGAAATGGTGCTTTCTATTGTCCTGATTGCGAAGCCCCCCTCTGTAAGGACAAAGAAGTGCTAGTTGTCAATGTTGGTACGGTTGGAAGTGCATTACACGTTGCCAATAGTTTATCACGCTTCACCAAACCGGAAAAGATTCACATTCTCATGACTGAGGATGCACATGTCCCATTCGAACACCAAGAGCTACTGAAGCTGGAGCAATCAACCTATTCATGGACATCCGGTAAAATCAAATCCATAGATTTTCCGCGACCAGGGGTCATACAATCCGTCACTCTTGAAGATGGAAGAAAACTAAAAGCAAATGTGTTCTTCGTTTCATTTGTAGACATAGCAAGATCACAGCTTGCTCAGCAAATTGGTGTTAATGTCGATGGGAAAGGTAACATATTGACAGACCATCGTGGAAAGACAAACATTGAGGGTGTTTGGGCTGCAGGCGATGTCAGGGCAATTACGCAACAAGTTGCTATGGCAGTAGGGACAGGAAACTATGCTGCTGTCATGATGAATCAGTTTCTAGGGAATGAATATGAAGAGGGACAAGAATTTGATCATCCTGATTATAGACGAGCGTTACATATGGAATAGACCCTTGAAATCCAGCTTCTAGTAAACATGTTCGAAGAATATCCTTATAAGAATAAAATAACAATAGTTAACTAGATTGCAGTCAGAAGGAGATGCAATGCGTGAGCGAATCTGAAATCGAAGTTATTGAGATAATGAGAGATCAAATTAAAGTCGAACAGGAAGCCTTAGACCGATTGGTAAAGCTCGAGGAAGCCTCGAAGGAAACTGCGGTTAGGCTTGCTTTTATGCAACTAAGATTAGATACATGGAAACACATCAAATTCCTTGAAGGCATGATTGAGTATATGACCACCACTCCATGTGATGAGTGGTCTGCAAAAGTTGGACGATATGCAGGTCGAATAAAACTTGAGAGGGAAATAGATTCTCTAATCACCAGTGAAAATGATATGGTCAAATATCTAAACCAAGCGCTTGAGAAAATCAATGACCCAATTCCACAGTTTCTTTTGGGTAATCTAAGGAAAGAGGAAGAAGGTCACCAAAAAAATCTTGCAGAATGGGTGCGGATAATTAAACAGGCACCCCTACAATCGAAAAAAGGTCAGAAGGGAACAGATATAGTCTGTGACACAGATTAGGAGGACCAAGGTTACAAGGAGATAAAACGTAGTGGCAAAATTGAGTGATATTGAAACAAACGCATCTTCCTGTGCTGATGCGATAAATGAAATGAAAGTTGGTTATCGCGCGGGATTCATTCGCCAGAAGGAAGCGTACGAACTGAATGAGAAAGCTGTAGAGAAACTCAAAGAATTGAAAGATGATTACACTATTGTTATTCTTTTTGCAGATTGGTGCGGAGACTCACGACGTGCGGTTCCAGCTCTGGCACTACTTGAGGAAAGATTAGGAAAACCATTTCTCGCACTAGGAGGAATGACAAAACCTCCGTATGGATCTGACAAGCTGTGGGAAGTCCCTCCGTCTCCCAAAGAGGTTGAAACATTCAGAGTCACTAGTAGCCCCACAATTCTAATCTTTGATAAAGATGGAGAAGAAATAGGCAGAATCAAGACTAGAGCAAAGATGACATCCTCAATTGAGGAAGAGATTCTCAAAATTATTGAAGATTCCCGTGAGTAGAACTCCGAGAATCTGTCTCTTCATTTAAATTGAGGCATAACAGATTCAGCAAAGAGCTGTAGTCCATGCTTACTTGGAAGATCTTCAAATCTTAGGGTGAAATAGGTTATGCCCAGGTCTATTAGAGACTCGAATTTTTCAGCAATCTCTTCAGGCGTGCCCATGACAATTGTGCTCTGCCACATGTCATCAGGCAACTCTTTCAGACGCTTGATTTCTGAGGCATAACGGTCACGATCTTTCTCATTCTCATATATCCAAAACCAACATCCCCAAGAGAAAACAATCTCCTTGAAGTCTCGTCCAATTTCAGAACAAGTGTCCTCAATGAAACTGAGTCGATTGTTGAGACTATCTAAGTCCATTCCTCCATAGATATCGATATGATCAGCATATTTTGCAGCTGCACTAAGTGTGCGATCGCCTCGACCCCCAACAACAATAGGGAAGGGTTTCTGAACAGGTTTGGGTTCACAAATTGCATCCCTGATCTGAAAGTATTGCCCGTCATACGTGACCATGTCTTTTGTGAACATCAAATTCATCATTTCAATTGTTTCAATCATCTGGGCTAGTCGAATCTTGTGTTTTGGAAATGGGAATCCAAAAGCTGCATACTCTTTAGGTGTCCATCCGAGACCTAATCCAAGAGGGTATAATCTACCATTAGAGATATGGTCGAGAGTAGCGATTTCCTTGATGAAAAGGGATGGATTAGGAAGATACCGCATTGTGTTAGTGGTGAGTGTACCAACAGTCACCGTTTCCGTAACGGCGACAAGAGCTGCAAGCATAGACATACATGCGTATCGAGAAACATCATCCATTGGATGGTCAGGTACTATGATAGAATCAAACCCCAATCGCTCGCATTCTTGTGCGATATCCCTTATCATAGACCATTCAATCTTATCATAGGGCGTGATGTTGATATTTTCACTATCAGGTGCTACTGTTGATATTACTCGACTTAGTCGTACTCCAAATTTGATGTTTCTTGCCATAGAAGGCAGCTCCTAAACTTTGGGAAACAAGACATGAAACGGCGTCTAATATCTCATGTTGTTAGTGCTGACATTCTTTGCAATTAGTGAAACCCTTGCCAGAACATATGGCGACCACTTTTCCGCCGTGTTTCATTCCCCAAGCTTGCATAGCTTCGAGCGATGGTCCTAGATCACGGCCTTTCTCAGTTAGAGTATACCACACCTTAGGTGGAATTGAAGTCACATCTACTTCGCGCGAGAGAATCCCATGTTCTTGAAGTTCTCTTAGCCGTTGAGTTAGTACCTTCGGACTAATCCAGCTTAGTTCTTTTTGAATCTCGTTAAACCGCATTCCTATTGCAGCTTCGGGTCTCAGTAGGACTTGAATGACAAGAATTGACCAACGTTTCCCAAGAATCCTCGAAGCAGCAAATACCGGACACATCTCAACAGTTTCTTTCGTTCTCAGGGTCATAGGCAAACTTTCCATTTGGTAACTACTATGTTTATAATAGTTAGTAATAAAAAATTAACTATGGTAAATTGTGAGGTTGTGTCTATGATTATGGTAAAACGATTCATGACACATATAGATGAGAACTTGTGCGGAGGTTGTGGTAACTGTGGGTGAAAGATGTTTCAGTCGCACACATGGAAGTTCCCTACTGTCATGGTTTAAGCCGAGTAGTTATACATTCCATCTTGAACACAACTTTGAATATATCCTTGAGAGTGTTCGAGATAGGTGTCAAAGGAAATATCAAGACCGTGAAATGAGCTATATCTGGTGATTGTATGGCAAGTGAAAGAAAGAAGATCCTGAGAAACATTCTTGATAGGATAAGTTCGGGAGAAGGAATTGCTGACCTCAAGAATCTCTTCAAGAACAAACTTAG
>JBHLRC010000113.1:0-10096 GCA_048882965.1 Candidatus Thorarchaeota archaeon | reverse complement strand
GGGAACGAATCAGTACTGAAATCTTCTCAGAATTGAATGATGCTGATTACCAGTCAAACGTGGATGCAGGAAAGGCGCAAGCATCATTCTTCCCTGTGATTCGATTCATTGGAGGACTTGGAACAGCTGTGATTCTCCTCTTTGGGGGGATGCTAATGCTTAATCCGGCTCTGACTCCTGCAGTTACTCTTGGCACTATTGTCTTGTTCACGCAGTTCAGTGCCAGCTTCTTCCGTCCGATTCTTATCATAGCAAACTTCTATACATCAGTCCAGAGTGCCTTCGCTGGTGGAGAACGTGTTTTTTTGGTACTTGACTCTGAATCAGCTGTTCAGGACACTCCAGATGCAAAGGTGATGCCTGAGATCGAGGGACATGTTCATTTTAACAACGTGACCTTTGGATATGTAGAAGGCACCCTTGTCCTGAAAGACTTCAATCTGGAGATACAACCAGGAGAGACCGTTGCAATTGTAGGAGATACTGGTGCAGGAAAGACAACAATCGTGAATCTATTGAACAGGTTCTATGATGTGTTAGAAGGTGCAATTGAGATTGATGAAATCGATATCAGAACGGTCACACAGAACTCACTACACTCGAGAATTGGTCTTGTACTCCAAGATGCATTTTTGTTCATGGGGACTGTGAAAGACAATATACGATACGGTCGCCTTGAAGCAACCGATGACGAGATTGTTAAAGCCCTCGATGCAATAGGTGCAAAGAGGATAATTGAAGGTCTTGAGAATGGATTAGATACTGAAGTCGGTGAGAGAGGTGGCCGGCTATCGGAGGGAGAAAGACAACTTGTGAGCTTTGCTAGAGCTTTACTTGCAAATCCAAAGATATTGATTCTTGATGAAGCTACAAGTTCAGTCGATATCTATACAGAATATGCAATCCAGAAAGGAATGAAGGTCCTTCTTGAAAACAGAACTTCAATAGTCATTGCCCATAGACTCTCAACAATTGTAAACGCAGATAGGATTGTGGTCCTCGAGAATGGGAAGATTGTCGAATCCGGTAGACATAGGGAATTGATGGAGCAAAAAGGAAAGTATCATTCACTATATGAGCTTCAAATAAGGCCTCGATCAATCAAGACGCCAATGCAAAAATAGAGGGGGGCCCCCGAAAGACAAAGGGGCCCGAAACATGCTTTCTGCTAAAATTTGTGAATTAGTCGTGAAGACTAATGTCACCATAATTATGGAGAACTTTGGATGAAAGATGCCAGAGGAAGTTGACTACCTTTGATTCTACCTTAGGGAGGTTGCATAGCATTTCATCCATTCTCCATCAGTCCTCCCAGTCGAAGTCGTCTACGTCTTCCCAAGCGTATGGAAAACCCCTAAACGAGTGTTTCATGGACTTTAATGATTTCAGTCCTTTCAGACCCCGCATAGCACTTGTGACGGACCTTGTAACGAGCGGACCGATATCTAGGAAGTTATCCATTCCGACAATTCCGCCCTTTCCGACGATAAGCTGTCGACCCTCTTTAGATGATACCACAATTCCGGACTTTGAAACAGAAACGAGGTTATCATCACCAATTACAAAGACTGACTTTCCATAGGTAAAGACGAGTCCTTTCTCTTCACTCACGACAATAAGCAATTTCTTCTCGTTTGTGTCGACTCCGAAGAATATCTTGGAGTCCTTCTTACCGTCAATCTTTGTCTTCTTGTTGTCACCATTCAAGTGATCTTTGATTGTCTTCTCAATTGCTTGAACGAACGAGCCAGCATCATGGAACCCTTGTTCCTGAGTGTCAGAATTCTCTGCAGCTGTTGAAATGTTTTCCAAGGAATTGGCTCCAATAAACAGCTGTACACCAGCCAATTCACCACTTATTGTCTCACCCATAGCACCCATGTCGGTCTCTGCGATTGCATCAACTGCAAATCTCGAGGGACCAGCGAATGCAACCCCGACACGGACTCCATCCTGAAGTAGGTAAGTCCACACACAGCCTGCACTCATCCTAACATAGGCTTTCTCATGAGAGAGTATGTCAGTTTCTTGAGTTGTTACCATTACATTACTATCAGGTGTTATTCTCTTCATTCAAAATTCCTCCCTAATCATCCCAGTCCAATTCGTCTAGATCTTCTTCCTCCTCATCTTCAAGACGTTCTTCGAGTGCTTCTCTGGCGTCCTCGAGCTCATCTTGATGTGCCTCAATTTCGTCTTGTGCATCTTCAAGCTGTTCAGACAGAGCCTCAAGGTGTTCCTCAGCGCTTTGCAAATCATCGGTTTCTAGATCAGTATCGTCAAATTCAATATCAACATCAGAATCACCATTAGCACTGCGCTCCCGTTGCTTCTCAACCCTGTGTGTCAGCCATTGAGCAAGTCGATAGGCCAACCTTCCCTCCACCGTGACATAATACATTCCTCGGACTTCGCCTTTGACAACATAGCCCGCATCAGTCAGTGGATTGAGGTGATGCGTCAGTGAACTCCCAGTCTTACCTGTGAATTCCTCGATGTCTTGGAACCTCTTACCACCAGTCTTCAGATATTCGAGAATCTTCAGCCGCTCCTCATTTCCAAGTGGTGATACTATTTGTGCCACTCGTTCAGGAGGAATCGATTCAATCTCACGTCGTTGTTCTTTTCGTCTTTTTGTCCGCTTGCTTTTGGAAACTCGAAGACCAGGTACCTTGAGACCTTCAACACTCCTTAGACTCATCTCAATCTGGTCACCAAGACCATCCATCATGGTCTCCAGTGAATCAGTGAGCCCTTCGAGATCTAAATCAACCTTGGCCACTCGTGGTACACGGGGCACTCTAGGTGCACGAGGGGTCCTTGGAGCTTTGGGGGGCTTTGGTGGTTTCACCGGGCGACCAATATCAATTCCATGTCGGCGTGCTTCCACTCTCTGTCTATCAGCATCTTCTTTCTCGCGGCGCACATCTTCTACTTCGCGGCGTAATTCCTCTTTCAACCGCCGCACTTCTTCAAGTTCTTTGCGAATTTTTTCTAAATCGTCGCTCATTGTTATATTCGCCAACTGTACATTATTACATTTACATATAAATGTATTGTACTACAGTGATTCGGGAAATGGCTTGGCGAACTAAACAGGTTTCACATTAACTCATGCGAAAAGGCGTCTAGCTTAGCTAGAAGTCATTTCTACGACATATCCTTATTAATGATATAAGTTCCCAGTCTTCTACTTGAACCCGGGGAGGTTCAGAGGAGATTTACGCATCTCAACCGACCACTCCGTGGGCCAAGTAAATCAATCATAGGGGAAAACAACGAAATGGCAAAACCAAAGTTTACCTATTTTGTGAAGAAAGCCGTACAAGACTTCGCCCGATCACAGAAGATGATGGTGGGGTCAGATGCGTATGACGCTATCAACATGGAGATTGATACTATGTTGAAAGATGCCGTCAAACGCTGTAAGGACAACAAGAGAAAGACCCTGAAGGCTCACGACTTCTAGGTTGACTAGTATAGAAATACGGGAGGGCGGCTCAATGCTGCCCCACCCGTAATGCAAACACTTCTTTTCATTCAACTAATGTAGCGCAGATCGAAGTCTATATTCGCGTAGATGTAATTGGTTTAAACTGGTGTGATTCTTGCCACTCCTCTAGTTCGTTTTCATAAGTAGTGTAGGTGGATGTGTCTTGCCTGTGATATACAACTCATTCAAGATAGCACGTGCGATTTCGAGGGCTGAACTGTCGTCATAGATACCTTTGCCCTTCTCACGCGCATCTCTGAGCAGATTCCTTTGGACCTTGAGTTTCAAGTCACCAATGGCCAATGGTCCAATGCCCAGCTTACCTGGAATCAGTTCTCTAAGGTCATCACTCGGTTTGAGGCCTGCAATACCAGACGGAGGTACAGCATTTGCATCAAGTAATATCTGATTGGTCGTAACACTATCGAGATCATCCTTGGTCACTAGTTCAGTGCCCGGAGGCCCTGTTGCAAAGACCAGAGTTGTCTTCTCCAATGCCGCATGTACTTCCTCCGGTGTTGAAACCTGTATGCCTCTGATGCTATAGATGTCCGTCGACAAATGGTTCGCAACATCCTTAGCACGCTCGGCACTCCTGGAGGTGATTGTTGTTTCCGCACCTGCAGCTGCGCACAGTGTTGCAACGCTCTGGCCTACAGGTCCAGTGCCAGCAAGCACCATTACCTTTGCTTCAGCGAGTGAATCTAAGCCCATAGCCGGAAGAGCCTCCTCGGCTTTTGCAACTAAGGCGGCTGATGTGGTGAACGCTCCATGGGGATCAACTATGACAGATGTGACAAATGGCCTGACCATGGCAGTCTTCACATCATTTGCCATCTCTCGAGCCTTTGTTATGTCGCGTCCTCCGATGAAGAAACATGTTTTCTTTACACCTTTTGTTCCTCTGGAAAAGATAGCATCCTGCACAAGAGTGGCAACGTTGTCTGCTGATACATTGGAGTAAGGCACTACAATATCAAAGCCTGCATCATACGCAACGCAGACATCAAAAGGACTGGCGTACTTCTGTTCCTCTAGAAAAAACAAGATGCTTTGTGTCTTGTTCTTAGGATGCTTCACCACAGGTCTCATCTCCACAGAGGAAATACCAGTGAGCCCGGTGATACCTTCTACCATTTCATCTTCAACACCTGTTAATTCACTCTTGAAAGTAATAGGTGTAACATCAACATCAACCATTTCCAGAAGATCCATCAGTCCTTCGAAGTGTTGTGGACTGCATAGGTGTATTCCATTGATTTTCTTCTTCTCGATATTGTCTGCTTCTTTGAGAATACCCATAGCAATCCAGCTTTCTCGAACCTCAAACTCGATATCTCGAAGCTCATCCTCGAATTGATCTTGTATGTACTGCCCATAAGCAGTTAATTGATCAATCCGATAGTCAGCTTTCGAGCCTGCCTTTTTCTTAGAGAGTTCTTGTATTGCGTCAATGATCTCATTTCTCTTGTCCATTTTCTGCTCTAGACTACTAGCCAAGTAAGAGCGAGCGAACTCATCCATCTCAACAGCTCTAAAGGGAACTTTGAGATTGGTCAGAGTTTCCACGAGGGGGTTGTCTTCTGTGAACTCCTTGGCGGAACGCATCCCCAACTCATCAGTAACAAAGTCCGGTTTCTCCCTCTCGGCCAATAGTCTAATCATTTTAGAGAAGGCCATTGATGGGCGCTGGAGAACGCCAGGCCTATGTTCAGACTCAGTATTAGGAAACGAGGTTACCGACCACGGTTCGTTGTAGGCTTTCTTCACTAATAGAAGGTGAAGTTTCTTCTCATTTAATGGTTCAAGTTCAAGTGTTTTCAATTTTTTCAAAACCTTCTTAATGTCAACGGACTTGCCCGACATGATCTGATCTTTTGCCACCATGAGATGTATTGCATCCTGACCGGTAGTAGTAAGCTGATAGAATCCCCGACTCTTCTCTACAAAGTTGCTAAGTTTCTTGAGGCGGTAGTTGAGTACACCTGTTTCTTCCAATTCCAGCTTGCTTAGTAAGGCGTTATAGATTATCAGATGCTTAGCATCAAGTATTTTCAGAATTCTCTCACGCAGCGGATGAGCAAGCACAGTATACACATTCATTGTTTCATCGGGCTTCTGCTTGATTCGTTCTGGTGCCGATCATGGCAGTGAAACGGTTCATGTGCTCGCGCTCAATCGAGGTACTCAGATCGATAATGGATCCAAGACTTATTTCGAAGTTCACGCCGGGTCATATGACTCTAATCAGAGCTATATCTACTCAGGACAAGTCGTTCATTTGACAACGGGGGCTGTGCTGACAAAGCGATTAAAGCCTTTTGAAATGCCCATATTGCTGTGTTGCTCTTGTGTTATTGTTGGGCTATCAATGAGAAGATATCATCCACAACTGGGGCCAACGAAGACGATGACAGTAAACCAAAAATCCTTTGCCTAATTGAGTCTATGAGGTGTGGAGTGAATATCATGTCAGAGGACTTGGTCCAGAAAACGAAGAATGTTCAGAAAGTCTTTCTTATTCTGATTATCGGAGCCTTGCTCTTACCGCACACATTTCAAATTTCAAGACAGAGCTTTCCTGATGCTTCTTTTATGCGGTACAGTTTGATCACTGTGTTGTTGACAGTATTCTATGAATCTGGCAGTACACTAATTGGACCGTACAGCACGTTCTTACTTAAACCTCCGACCTCAGAAATTCCACTAAACATATCGACCCTGGTTCTCAATGTCTTAATCATAATTGGCTTGTTTGTTTATGCAAAGAGAACAATATCCAGAAAGAGAGTTCTGCAATTAATTGTGGTAGTTTTGTGTGTACATACACTTTTGCTGCTTGGATTTTTCTCATATCAATTGGACGCAGTAGCCAGTGTTTTGGCAATCCCCCTACCAATCTTTCCTATAATTAGTGCGCTTGCAGTGATTCATAGTAAAGTTCCGAATCTGTAAACCCAAGCTGGTGCTTTGATGAACTGAAGTCTGAATAGACAAAATGAGGAAGATAGAGGTTATACCTCTATCTACTTGCTTGAAGCTTCTTTATTTCTTCAATGATCTCTGGCACCACTGCGAAGAGGTCACCTACAATGCCAAAGTCTGCAATCTCAAAGATTGGAGCGTCGGGATCCTTGTTGATAGCCACGATGGTGTCTGCTGACGAACACCCAGCTAAATGCTGTATGGCCCCAGAGATTCCTAGAGCTATGTAAAGAGTTGGACAGACTGTCCTGCCTGACTGACCAACCTGCTGTGATGGTGGAAGCCATCCAAGATCAACTATCGGTCTTGAGCCGCCAATAGCAGCACCTAACAAGTCTGCAAGTTGTTTTGGTAGTTCAAGGTTTGAGGGATCTTTTATTCCACGCCCGCTGCTGACAATAGTGTCAGCCTCTTCAACTGATAGCATCCCCTCAACAATTTCATTAACAGTTTCCATAACTCTTGTCCTGACTTGGACCGGACTGATGGTCATCTCTATCTTCTCAATCTCGCCCTTTCGGGATGTGTCGGGTTCTCCTGGTTTGAACACGTTTGGTCGTACAGTAGCCATCTGTGGACGCGTGTATGGTGAAAGAATCTCAGCCATGATGTTCCCACCAAAAGCCGGTCGGGTCTGTACAAGCTGGCGTTCATCATCAATATCAAGCCCCGTGCAGTCAGCTGTGAGTCCAAGTGCCAATCGAGCAGCAACACGAGGAGCAAGATCACGCCCATTACTGGTAGCCCCATATAGAACGATTGCAGGCTTTCGTGGAGCAATCAGTGTGTTCAATGCGATTGTATACGCATCAGTTGTGTAGTGCTCGAAAATCTTCTCATCCACGACAAGAACCTTATCTGCACCGTGATGGATGAGTGTCTCAGCATGGGCCTCTATCTCATGTCCAATCAGAACTGCAACAAGATTCTCACCGAGCTTATCAGCCAGTTCTCGCCCCTTTGTGACAAGCTCCAGTGCAACACCCTTCATATGACCCTCGCTTGTTTCACACCAGACCCAAACATCCTTGTACTGAGCAATGGTTTCTTTGTCGATTGCCTTCCGCTCAATCTTAATTGCGTCAACGGGACAGACTTCCTCACAGGAGCCACATAGCACACACTTGTCTAGGTCGAACTTGACCTTTTCATCATCTTTCTCGATGGCGCCGAAGTTACAGACCTTGGGGCATAGCATGCAACCAGTGCATGTATCTCTATCATAATGTAGACTCATTCTAGATTACCCCCTTCTTTGCAAGAAATTCAACAAGCTGTTTTGCTGCTGCTTTCGGGTCATCTGCCTCTATCTTGATTCCACCCTTCTTCTTCTCAGGAGGAAAGACCTTTCTCACTTGGGTTGGAGACCCCTTTAGTCCAAGTCTATCTACATCAAACCCAAGGGTTTCTGCATTAACCTCCTCAAGGGGTTTCTTCTTGGCCTGCATTATGCCCATGATGTTGGGGAGACGTGGTTCATTCAGACCTTTTGTAGCAGTGAGTAGAACAGGTAGCCTCGCCTTCACTACGTCATATCCTTCATCTGTCTCTCGATGAGCTATGGCGAACTTCTCATCATCACTAATCTCAAGATGACGGACATAGCATATCTGTGGGACACTCAATATCTCCGCCATTTCTGGACCTACTTGAGCGGTATCTCCATCGATGGCTTGTTTGCCACAGATGACTAAATCAAACTCCATTTTCTTAATCTGTTGGGCAAGCGTGAGAGCAGTGACCCAAGTGTCTGCTCCAGCAAAGGCTCGATCAGTCATATGAATCGCTTTATCTGCGCCCATGGCTAACGCCTTGAGCAGTGCGTCTTTCGCCTGTGGTGGGCCCATTGTTATGATGGTCACCTCGCCGCCGTACTTTTCTCGTAGCTTTATGGCTTCCTCAACAGCATATTCATCGAATGGATTCAGTATACTCGGTACACCATCTCGAATGAGTGTACCAGTTTCTTCGTTGATTTTTACCTCTGCAACTTCAGGTACTTGTTTCACAGGAACAATAATCTTCAAGGGCAGGTAATTCACATCCTATGGTCTAGTATGTATCAAAGCATCAGATTCGGAAGAGTGTCCCCGTTATAAGCAATATGTCGTGAACATTGCTGAGTGAGCAAGAGAACGCCTAGTCAGCGATGTGTTGAAGGATGGGGGCAGCAGGAACCCTGTTCATCTCTAGACCAACCTCACTCTCATCAAGGCCCATCACTAGCCCAAGTATCTGGGGATAGAACAAGACTGGGAGGTTGAACTCTTCACCGTAGGATTCTTTCATGTCAAGTTGCTGCAAATCAAGCTGGTTGCAACATGCGGGACAAACAACCACTACAAAGGCAGCGCCTGACTCCTTTATCGATTTCATCTTGTCATGAGCGAGTCGTATTGCCAGATTCTCGTCAACTGGTAACACAGTCGCACCGCAACACTGTTTCCACAAAGGATACTCAATGACCTTCGCTCCTGTGACCTCTACAAGTTCATCCAGAATCATGGGAGGGAACTCAGTAACATCTTCAGGACGAAGAAGATGACAACCATAATGAATCGCAATACCAACACCATCGAGGGGTCTCGTAATCTTCTTTCGTATGGTATCAACGCCAACATCTGTATACATTACTTCTATGATGTGACGTGGTCTACTCTTCCCTTGGAACTCGAGACCATCTTGTTCAAGCTCAGAATTTACCTTCTCCCTGAACTTTTGGTTTTGTTTGAGAAGATGATATACGTCCTTCAAACTACCAAAGCAACCGTTGCAGGGAGTCACAATGTCATGTCCAGTCTTGTCAGCTACTGCCAGTGTGCGGGCGTTTACCACTACCCACCCCCAGTAATCCATTGCTCTCAAATTCGGGCTGCCACAACATCCCACATCTTCCATGTATGTCAACTCCATTCCTAAGCGCTCTGCAACTCGAAGCATGGAGGCCTCATAGTTTGGATAATTGGCAGGTACACTGCAACCCATGTAGAGGTTGTATGTGGGCATTCTACTTCCCTCCTTTGACGAGTCGACCTGTTCGTGTATTACTGAGGACACGTTTCATAGGCTCCGTCGATAGTCCTGGCACTTCAGGTTCAAGGTCTAGATCCTCCCGTTCCCAGTCAGCCGTGACCACGTAGAGCTGACCTTTCTCGATGAGCTCTTTCCCAAGCGCAACAATGCTACTTGGAATCAAGCCCTCCTCAGCTGCAATGTTCCGACAGTCGAAAAAGATGTCAGTAACACGAACAGCTTGAGGACATCGTTCCTGACACTCAAAGCATGTCAGGCAGAGCCAAATCTCATTGGATGAGAGAACCTTTTCTCGCATTCCAAGGAGGATCATCCGAATCAACTGGTGTGGTTTGTATTTCCAGGCGTTTGCTATGGGACATGCAGCTGTGCAGGTTGAACATGCAAAACAGGCCGACAGGTCCTCAGCATTTGGCATACTCTGAATTTCTCTTCTAAAGCCAGGGTCGAGTTCGGTCATATCAATAGGATCTATCAGAACCTCGGGAGGACCCTTCCCACCACCTGTGTCCGTCATGATGATGTACCTCCGGATGTCTTCTCAGCCTGTTCTTGTTTCCTATGTGCTGAAATAAGACCGAGAAT
>JBHLRC010000112.1:0-10269 GCA_048882965.1 Candidatus Thorarchaeota archaeon | reverse complement strand
CGCCGGTAGTGGAGGAAAACAAATTAAGCGTCCTAGCAAACTTGTATCTAGTGAAAAGAAGTTGTGTCCACTTACTGTCGTCTTTGATGAATATATTAATGATAACAAGTAGTTGGAACTCACTACAAACAGTCGGTTGAGCAATACGATGCGGAAAGAATCGAAGAAACTGATTATCGAAACTCTATTGGTTTCAGTATGGTGGATCCTCACACTCATACCTATCATCTTGTATAGCTATTCATTTCCCATTGTGCTTATAATCCTCTTAGTTGGGTCCTCCCTCTCTCTGATTGGTGACCTTTCACTAGAACTCTACAATAGACGGAAAAGGGCGGTCACTTAGGTCCTGATAATACAACACTGAGAAGAAGTGGCACCATTTCTCAATAATTGATGATTATGTGATAACCACATCAGGGAATTTTGAGTTGATGATCTCGTTGAGGTACTTCCGCGAGTTTTTGTAGCACATCACGAAACAAGGGATCAGCTCTTGCCGCCTCCAAATAATGAGAAAGCTGCTGCTATTCCACTAACCCCCATGAACAATGTAAGCAACAATTCTTCCATCAAATTTGAAACTCGACATTGGTTTCGTTGAAATTCGATGTATGTGATGAGTTCAGCACCATTCAATACGTCGACTTCCGAAATCTCAAGCACAACAATCGCCTCTCTGTTCTCATCAAATACATGAAACGGGTCAGTGTTCTCATCACCCCAGTGTTGACGTTTCACCTCGCACTCCGCATATCTCGAATCACTCTGAAGAACTCCCTCTAACTCCTTGCATTTTTCATCCCTGTAGTAAGTCCCCCATTCCAAATCAGGTGTGTCAATCTCGATTTTCACTCTCTTGACCTCTATACCTATCGGAATTTTAACCGATATTATAGTTTCTTAATATTGGTTCCAAAAAGAAGTGGTGCCGCCGGTAGCAGTTTCAAATATGCTTACAAATGTAGGCTTGTGAATCATCTTCAACTGTGAATCTACCTTTTCTTTGAAAGTATCCTTTCAATGTTTCTTCATGGTGGTCACTCATTTCAATCGCATAATCTTCCTTCAAATATCCTTGAAAACTTCGCAAAACCTCATCAAAATCAGAAAAATCGAGTCGTTCTTTAATTTGTTCCTTACTAACAACAAAATGATTTGATAGAATCTTCTCAAATTTGTTGTAAAAGGAATCTGATTTGATATTTTCCTCAACTAACAAGTCAACTACTCTTTCATACTCACTATTTGGAGAGCTACAGATCAGAAGAGCAACTCCCTCGGCATCCAAATGATGAGACATATTCCTGATTGCACTGGGTAAGTCTTTCAGATACATATACCCCACCCCTACTGAGAGGATTAAATCGAATTTCCTCTTTAAATCAAAATCCTCCATGTTCTCGACAAGAAACGTTACATTCCTACGTATGTTGTTCTTTTGAGCAGCTTCAATTGACTTGGCATCAATATCTATTGCAACTATTTCCCGTACCTTATCTGCGAGTTCAAAGGTAATCCGTCCAGCTCCGCAACCCAGTTCTAATACAGATTTGTTATCAAGACTAACCAAATCAGTGATTGCAATAATATCCTTCTCAGTCTGTGAGCTCATATTCCTCTATATTATCGATCACTCCATTATAATCTAATGAAATCAAAGAAGAAGTGGCGCCGCTGTTCAGAATTTGAAAATTATGTGACAATCACATCGGGGAATTCTGAGATTATCATGTCGTTAAGGTACTTCATGCTTGGAGTTCTTGCCATGTCTTGAACTCCTTTCAGTATCTTCTGAACATCATCACGCTTTCCTTGTCTGTATCGAAGTTTGGCTTTGAGAATCATTGATTGTGCAGCAATACCAGGAAAGTCATGCTCTTGCATATACTCTTCAAGTTTCTTCATCCAAGGTCCAGACGAATCATGATTCTCATGTAATGATGTATCTGTGAGCGTGTCAATTTCCATTTCTGTAAGATTCAGTAGACATATGTTTTGAAACAATGGAATGGGATTGTTCTCCAGATAATCAATTACTTTTTGGAAGTTCATTTGAGCGTTTTCAAATCGGTTCTCTGCTTTATCGAGTAATCCTTCGACCATGTAGTACCAGTTCACTTGACTCACATCCCCAGACTTCAATGCAAGTCTATGACAAATATCTATCACTTCTTTTGCTTCGTCATACCTTTCAAGATTGATCAGAGCCCAGGCTTGTTGCGCTCGAATATATGCAAGTTGACGATTTGGAGCATCTTCTGGAGAGATTGACTTCTTTGCTCTGTCCAGCGCTCTATTACCATCTCCACTCATGTTATAGTAGAAAGCAATGAGAGCGTCTACGACGTTTGTTGGATGGCCAAGTGAAACTTGATATTTCCTGAATTCGGAATGATAATCGATTGCGGCATCAAACTCTCCTCTCATTCCCATGATTTGTCCCATACTATGCTGAATATACCCAATCTGGACGAAATACCCAAGTTCCTCGCTTAGTTCTCTTGTGGTCAATAATAGATCTATGGCTTGTTTGATATCACTCTGCCTGATCCAATTGGCTAGAATACCAAGAGTACAGGCGGCATAAACCCTATCATCGAATTTTCTTGCTATTGCCAGTACCTGTCTAAAATTAGCTATTGCTGCTTTTCTATTATTCTCTCTCATTAGAGCCATAGCTTCGATCCAGAGAAGATGTGATTCAAAGAAGTGCAACTCACTGTTGTCTTTTACAGCAGCTGCGATTGTATCAAGTGGCCAAATCTCAACATCGGCCTCAGAAAAGAAATACTGAGTAGACATTCTCCATGTAAGGTACAGATGAGTTGCTATCCAGTCATTGGGTGACTTATCAAGGGCAGTCTTAAGAGAGGCTCTCACCTCATTCCAACTGATGTTTTCGCCTTTCTCCACCTTGACATGCAGAAGAAGTGGTTTGGCTAGGTCAGACACCTTCCCTGCTGTTTCTAGTCTATCAATCAGATTGAAATTTTCTACCCAGTATGCGAATGAGATTGCCAAATACTCCAGCACTGGAGATGATGGTTCCGCGATTATCTTATCACAGAGTTTCTCTGTGAAGTCGCCATAATTCTCTGCCTCGTTCATTACCAACTCAAGTGTATCTCTTGTCTTCTCATCGACATATGGGTAACACATTGTTATTGTACCAAGCGGTTCCATACCCACCACTTTTCTTACGAAATCTAAATTAACGTATGTTAACTATGTACTTCAATGTTTCGGAAGGCCCTGCTAATAATATATAGTCGTATTAGAGAAACGTAAAGAAGAAGTGGCGTCGCTGGTAGAATCTATAAATTTGTGGAGATTATTTATCACTTGGTTCAATCATTGCAAACTGATGCTCTATGGTTCTTGATGAAGACACAATCATCTCTGTATTAGAACACTTTAACATAGGTGAGTTTCAAAGATTAGTGCGTACTCTTGAGAGCGGATTCCAGAGTGATAACTATCATATTCAAACAAATCTAGGAGACTATGTCATTAGAATTATACACGAATCTGCTGAGCGTACTGAGTTCGCTATGCAAGTTCACGAATTTCTCTCTGACAATGGTATCAAGACACCAAGACCTGTACGTACAAAGGGTGGAGCATTCGTTCATCTTCAAGATGGCCAGCTCATCATAATTCAGACATTCATTCGTGGTGAAGATATTTACGAGCCTCTAGATGCTGTTGATCCATTGCTTCCTTTCTATGGAAAAGAGCTTGGAATAATTCACAAGATTCTGTTAGATATGCCAAATAAAATAAGAAAGGATGATGGCTGGTCTCCCTTCGCTTGGGTAATCAATGCTAGTGAGAAGTACATGCCAGATGATGAATATGTCAAGAATCAGTATACTCTCTGGGTACAGGAGATAGAACATATTAAGCAAGCTCAGCTCACAAAGGGCATTACTCATGGAGATATAGGTCCCAAAGATTTCTTCTTTGAGAATGGTGAGTTTACTGGAATCATGGACTTCAATTCTGCAGGATACGACTATCTTTTGATGGATGTAGTTTCTATGATGATGTACTGTGAATTGATTCGACCAGAGAGACTCGATCAATATCGGACATTCGTGAATAATTACCTAGAGAGTGCTCCCATCCAAATAGAGGAACTCAAGTGGCTCCATCATCTTCTTCGTGCCCGATGGTTTGTGCAGATTTTCTATCATCACTATCGATACAAGGAGGGAATTACCCAGGGATTGGACACTGATGATACGGAAGAGAATCTGGTGGGTGTGAAGGAAGGAATTGAATACCTACGTATAACAAACGAGTATCCATATGACCACTTTTTCAAGACCCTTGTTGAATAACTTACCGTCGAATAAGAAGTGGCGCCGCCGGGATTATGAACTACTTCTCTCAAGATTCTCCTCAATGTATTGTAGTCGCCTCGTATATTCTCTGCTTTCATCTAGAATGGGAATGGAAACGAGTTTTTGTAACGCAGAAACAAACTCTGGATTTTCCTGAGCCTCAATCAAATCAATGTGACGCCTTGTCGATATCATCCTCTTTCGTTTCCTGTAGTAGATAGTTCCAAGAATGAAAGTGATTAAATCTAGGGCAAGCATAGGACCTACTGCTCTAATGACATCCAGACTCAAAAAATAGATTATTACCCCTAATGAGTTGATTATTGCCACGGGTATTAATGCCAATAAAGCTATGGGGTGCCAAACGGTGCTCTCTGAACTCTCTATGTACTTCATCTCAGCATCAACAAAAGAAAGAAACTCGGAATCATTCAAGGCATCAACAATCTCAGGTTCCATGATGATCAAATTGCCCTCGTCTTCATCCTGAACGAAGTAAGGGTCGAGTTTCCAATTTTCTCCCCAGTGTTGCCTCTTCAGTCTGTACTCACTCAGGTCTGGATTTTCCCCCATCGCTCTCTCAAGCTCTTTACACTTCCTATCAGTGAAGTATTCATCATAGGCCAAACCAGTGAATTCCTCCTCCTCATTCATAGTCTTTCACATCTACACTATATTAGTGAGATTATCATGAAACAAGATGAAGGTTTCTGACAAACCAACCGTTAAGAAGAAGAGGTGGCGCCGCCGGTAGGGCTCGAACCTACGACCAACAACTTAACAGGCTGTCGCTCTACCTACTGAGCCACGGCGGCATGTTCTCGAGGTCACGCTTCAGAATCGAATATTAACATTGCTGTTTGGATAAGCCAAAATGAGATGAACGTCAAGAAGAAGAAACAAGGCCATGAAGAGCGTGGTTGTGGAACTAGACTCCATAGACCCCATCTGGGACGAGAATCTCAGGGAATCTATCCCTCAATTTCAATCGGGCGGAATAGCACAAATGACACGCATCAATATAGTCCTCTTCATGCTTTACGTCGTATTTCTTAACGAGTTCTGCTGGACCACCTTGGAGGAGTGGTGCACAGATTGGATGCATATTTGGATTATAGCCTGTTATTAGATCCCTTAAAGGAGTCTTTTTCATATTGCCTAGTGCAATACCCTGACAGAGATGGACATAGCCAAACGGGTCGATGTGTACTCTGCCGGGATTAGTGAAGTCCTCGTCCGGACAATCGTCAAACTCTTTCCAAGGCTTTCTTGGCAGTCCATCAGTTAGTTTCTCTACTGCTCGACCTTTGAACTGCACACTGCCTGCTGTAACTGGTTTGCCTTTCCATTTGATTTCTTTCAAGTCTTTTTGGGGGTCTTCAATGGTTATTGTACCAACTGGTATACCAAGTTCTATTGAAGCCTCATGAGCGTATTTGGCAAGATTCTCATCGGTTTCACTATAATGAAAAGAATCATCACTAATTGAGAGGTCATCAATGCCTATCTCTGAAACTGGACGAAGCCATTCTCTCGCATCTTCAACCGAGGTTGCCCAATAGGAGTTTGTCACTATACCAGTTCTAAACTCTCTTCTCTTAGCTTCACGCAGGCCCCATAGCATTGTCTGATAATATAGAAATGGTTCACCACCTTCGAAGTATATCCATTTGACAGTCCCAAGTCTTTCTGCTTCATTGAGAATCTCGCGTACATCAGATATTCTCATCACGCCTTTTGCATGAGGATGACTGTATACAAAACAATGGTCACATTCAAAATTGCATTTGTATGTGAGGAGGAGATGTAATCCGGAAAACATCATCTTTTCAAGAATATATTAAGAGCTCCGACTTTTAACTGTCTGTTTGGCAAGAAAACAATGACCGTGAACCTATATGTATAGTATAAACAATAAGGTCAACATCTCTATCTCGATGCTAACTCATTGCCTCCGATGCGAAATTCCTGAGGAAAACTCATAATACCTACTGAGCCACAGCGGCATGTTCTCGACGTCACGCTTCGGAATCGAATATTCACATTGCTATTAGTGACAGTTATCTGGATTTCTAACCATATTTTCAAAGAGATAGGACGTGAATGAATGAGCAAGATCAATGTTGGAACACGAGTGACTCCATATCCCATGCCGGTCACACTTGTAGGCACAATAGTTGACGGGAGGATCAATTTCATGGCTGTTGCATGGATAAACCGGATGAATAACAATCCTCCAATCTGGAGTGCAGGTATAAACAAAAAACATCATACAGTCAAAGGGATTCTAGAGCAAAAGACATTCAGTATAAACTTCCCAAGTGTCGACATGATTGAGAGAACCGATTTCTGTGGTCTGGGTTCAGGAAAAAAGATTGACAAATCTGGTGTTTTCGATGTCTTTTTCGGTGAACTGGGAAATGCTCCCATGATACGAGAGTGTCCCCTCACAATTGAGTGCAAGCTTCACAATACAATGGACCTAGGCACAAATCTCCTGGTTCTAGGTGAAGTTATTGCAGCCTACACCGAGAATCAATACCTCACTGACGGAAAGATAGATGTGAAGAAGGTCAATCCTGCGGTTTTAACAATGCCTGACAACCGATATTGGACTGTGGGAGATTATTTAGCAAAGGCATGGGATGTCGGAAAGAAACTCATGTAGTTAGTCTTATCATTGACAAATGCTGTTCATCTTCCGTGCTTTACTGATACTAGAAATCTTGAGTCATCCACATGTTCGCTTTCGGAAACCATTGTGCTTGATGGAACTGGAACGCTCACTGAATCTTCACTGGAAACGCCAAATACCTGCTCGTCAGCCTCCAAAGATGAAATGGAAGACATTGTCAAGGGTCATCATAATGACAAAGCCTACTATTATTCCCCATGTTGCAACACGTGCATTTTCAATCGAGTGACTCTCCGGAATCATTTCATCTCCTACAACAAATATCATAGCTCCAGCTGCAAAGGCAAGTCCATATGGTAGTAGAAATGCGGCGATAAAAACTATCGACACGCCTAGAAGCCCTCCAATAGGTTCTACGAGTCCAGTTGCCAATGCAAGCAACGCAGCCTTCCCTCTCGGATACCCCTCCCTCACCAAAGGTGCAGCTACTGCAAGGCCCTCAGGCACATTTTGCAATCCTATTGCCACTGCAACTGAAACTCCTGTCAAGGGATCTTGTGCACCAAATGCAACTCCGACCGCCAGACCTTCAGGAAAATTATGGATAGTGATTGCAAGGACAAGAAGCCAGACTCTCGCCATCTTCGATGAGGGTCCCTCAACTCCCTTCTCGAAGTGAGCATGAGGTACATACTTGTCAGCTAGATGCACGAATGCTCCCCCCAAGATAAAACCCAGCGCTACAACTGTCACTACATCCGTCCAGTTATTCACAAGCGAACTCTCTAGAGCTGGAACCAAGAGACTGAACGCAGAGGCAGCCAGCATGACCCCTGCGGCAAAGCCAAGCATGATGTCAAGGGTCCTTCGACTAAAGCTACTTTTGAGAAAGATTGGTATTGCTCCTGTACCCGTTGCTGCACCTGCTATCAGACTTGCAATTGCACCCATCATAATAGTGTCATTGAAGAGCTGCATAGAACCAGAGAGTATGTATCCTGCACTTAAGCCAACCGTTCAATAGCTATGGGCTGCAAAAGACCCAAGCTATGTCACACTTGTCTGCAGATCGAACAAATGATGAATCTATTCACTCTTCTCTCTATATTCCAAGCTGTTGGTGAGAGAGGTCATGTGCGAACCTGCTCCTTAGACATCCTCCTTACTGCTAGATGAATCAAACTCTGGTCCAGGTTGCAAGGAGCTTGCACTAGTTTTCAATTGGTCGAAATTGGTTCTCTTTACCGGTTGCGAATTGCTCTCCGCAACACAACTAACACGCCGAACAAGCCGATGACTGCAAGAGCTCCTACAAATCCGATTAACAGGTAATCTATCTCTGGAGAGTGAGAGATCCAATCTACTTGTGTTTGTGTCACGTTTGATAGGTCAATGTAGTTAACCTCTATATCGAGACCATCGACACCTCTGTCTTGGATATTCGAGAAGACAACATACCATACCGCTCCATAAGGCACAGTGAAGTTAATCTGTTCGCCCAGAGAGCTCTCAGTATAATTATAGCGAACAAATGTATCGTGTAGTCTCCACGCTGTATAATTACTCTCATCACAGATGAAGAACTCAATATCATTGGTGGTCACGAAAGTTCCCTCTATTCTCCAACCAGCGTCAGCAGCTCTGTACACTGCATATGATTCACCAGGAACAAGACTCCTCTCTGCTGTGAATGCCTGACTGGCTACAGGGAGTAGAAACAAAATGACGAACGCTATCACGCTCAATTCTTTCTTATACATAGCAATTCCCACAGAAAGATAACATTTCAATTCCTGATTCTGACCGAACCAGCTCATCCAGTTTGAACTGGCTATTGGTTATATAGATTTAGAAATGCAACTAATGAACTGAGGAACGAGTGGTTCACTCTTACAATAACTACTTTGAGGATTGGACGAGCTAATCTGGTTTTGGAAGTATCTTGTCATAATCTACAGCGGGAATTTCTTCACTCCGTCTTGATATCCAGACTCCAAAGAGACAAACTATGGAAAACATAGCTAGGACTCCAATTAACAAAGGAGTCACAGGTATGGTTTGAGTAAACCATGTGATCTGCGTCTGGTCGACATCAAATTGGTCTATATAGTGAATCTCTGCTTCCAAACTAATTGTGCCTTGTGATCCTACATTCGAAAAGACAACGTACCAATCTGAATCGTAAGGAATCGTGAAATTGAAAGTGAAACCCCTTGTTTCCTCACTGTGTTCAAAGAGGAATACACTTTGGTGTCTATCCCAACTAGTATAGTTGTCCTCGTCACAGATGAAGAACTCGATATCATAATTAGTTGAAAATGATCCCTCTATTCTCCATCCAGCTGTAGCTTCTCTATGAGCCGCATAGAACGTGCCAACGACGAGGTCTTTGTCTACGTCAAGTCCGTAAGCGAATCCAGGTAATAGGAACAAGACTATGAGGATGACACTACTCAATTCTCTCTTTCGCATTGCAACCCCCAATAGACCTACGACATCTCCGAATATCTGATTTGTCTCTCAAGGAGAAGAATAATGAACCCGGTGCGATTTGAACACCAGGCTACTAGAACACGAGTTCCAGATAGTATAAAGGTCAGTGAGGGTATTGAATCGATTATCAAAGATATACGCAAGTCAGTCTACAGAAATCTAGAAACAAGGTTGAATTAGATTACATAACTAGTATGGATTGTGAAAATGCAATGAATAGCGAATCAAATGGCTTCTCTTGGAAAGGACTAGCTGCGCTCATAGTAATTCTCATCATTGTGAGTATCATCGCTTTCTTGTTGTCCAGCATAGAGGGCTTTCTTGCAGGTGTTGTTGTCATCTTTATAGGGTTCCTAATCAGCTTCTTCCGAGATGATCTGAAACGAGTTCTTGGACTCTCACCTCAACAGAAGGAGCCAACTCCTGTCGCTGAGGATGAAGAAAATCCTCTTGACTTACTGGATAAAATGATAAACTTGGACATGGATAAGAAAATTGCAAAAGAGAGACAAAGTATCGCAAAGACAATCGCCAAATATAACGAAAAACCCAAGAAACAGCAAAAGTTAGGTCTCGAGATTGTTGAAGAAGCAACTGCTCTTCTTGCATTACTCGATCAAGCAAAATCTCAGGCTATTCAATCTGGCAAACCTGATCTAGTCGCACATTACGAACAGATTGCAGTAGAAATAGAAGGAATCCGCGAGAAATATAGTCAGTAAGATGTGGTGGGCCCGGCGCGATTTGAACGCACGACCGACAGGTTATGAGCCTGCTGCTCTACCAAGCTGA
>JBHLRC010000111.1:0-10349 GCA_048882965.1 Candidatus Thorarchaeota archaeon | reverse complement strand
TTGGGAAGTATAGAAATTCACAGCAGACCCAGAAGTCCCTCTCAAACTGGTTATATCATATCCACCAGAATACTCACCGATAAACCTTGGACAGAGTTTGAGCATGGTGAGTTGATTGTTTTCAAAAGAGGTGAGATCGTCTACCCACGTAAACGAACTCAACATAGAATAAAATGACACAATCTCAATCTACATGGACGAACTCAATTGCCTCGTCTTTACACACAACCTGACAAAGTCCACACCCGTCGCATTTCTCGCTGTTTACTAGTGCAACTTTTCCCCTCATCTGAATCGCAACAAAACCTCCGTCTGCGCAGGCAATGACACAATCCTTACATCCAGTGCATTTCTCTTTAATCACACGAGCCACTACGGGAGGAAGCTTGCTAAGAGCTGCCCATGTAGTAATTTTCGGAAGAGCTTTTCCCACCATGGACTCAAGTGTTGAGTATCCCTTTCTGCTCATGAATCTGGCTAGACCTTCATTTAGTTCTTTGATTATTGAGAAGCCATGCCACATCACTGCAGTACAAATTTGGAGAGTCCTGGCTCCGACCATGAAATATTCCACTGCACTCGACCAATCTCCTATACCTCCTATTCCTGATATTGGAATATCCGGAAACGCCTTTGCTATCTGAGATACAAAACGTAAGCCAAGAGGTTTGACCGCTGGTCCACACATTCCACCATAAGTGCTGAGTTGTTCATTCATATCTGAACCATAGGCTATAGGAAGAGGAGTAGCTGACTCTATGTCTATACCAATCAGTGATTCAACCGTGTTGATTGCAGATATTGCATCAGCTCCCCCTTTCACAGCTGCTCTTGCTATAGGGACAATGTCAGTCACATTTGGCGTCAGCTTCACTATTATGGGTAAATCAGTCCCTTTCTTTGCCGCCTTAGTCACTATTTCAACCAACTTGGGATCCTGGCCGATGAAGGCTCCCATATGTTCTTCTGGAGAACCATGAGGACATGAAACATTCAACTCAATAGCATCCGCCTTTGTTTGAGACATGATTTCTACAAGTTTTGTCCATCCTTCTGGCTCAGGTCCACTCATAATACTAGCAACAAAAACAAAGTCCTTTGGAGCTTCTTTCTTTATCTTTGGAATCCAATCCTCAGTCCATGTTTTCACTGATTTTCGAGAAAGAAGTTCGATATTGTTCATGCCAATGGGCATACCACCTCTACGAAGAACTCCGAGCCGAGTTCTGGGATCTACAGTTGGCTCTTCGGTGACAGTCTTCATTACTGCTCCTCCCCACCCAAGTCTTGCAGCTCGTAGTATATGACGTGAATCCATTGAAGGAGGTGCAGAAGATAGTAGAAACGGATTCTTGAAAGTGATGCCAACAAACTCGATTTCTAATGGATTCTCAGGCATGATTCAAACTTCCTACAGCTTTTGGGTAGTAATACACCGTCCCTAAAGGCCTTATGGAGGTATTACATTCCTTATTTCCGCGATTAAAACAGTGGTGACTACAGTGAAAGATGAACTAGTTCCGAAGGACTTGACAAGAAAGTATTCACGAGAAGATATTCTTGAGATAGAAAAAAAATTCTTGGCTCCGGCCGTGGGTCATTATTACGAGAAACCCGTTTTGTTTGTTGATGGAGAAGGTGCCACTCTAAAAGACTCTACTGGGAAGGAGTACATCGACCTATTCGCAGGTATTTGCACCACCATTACTGGTTATAATCATCCGAAGTACGTTTCAACATTACAATGGCAAGCCGAGCATCTTGTATATACAAGCTCACTCTATGCCACCGTTCCATATGCCGTGCTAGTTCAGAAACTTGCTGAAATTTCTCCTAAAGGACTAACTCGTTCTTACATAGTAAACAGTGGATCCGAAGCAAACGAGGCCGCCCTCACTATGGCTAGAAAGTACACAGACAGTCCGTATATCGTTGCTTGTCAGCGTGCATATCATGGGCGCACAACACTTGCTCGAGAACTCTCCACTGCTGGGTGGCGGACCCTTGCCGAATCTCATCCCTCAGGAGTACGATTCACACCTTATGGATACTGTTACAGGTGTCCCTTTGGTAAAACCTATCCTGAATGTGATATGGAGTGCGCGCATTATCTCAGAGAAGTCATTCGTACTCAGACTAACAATGCCATAGCGGCATTCATCGCTGAACCTATTCAAGGAGTGGGTGGAATTGTACAACCCCCTTCAGAATACTTCAAGATTATCCATGAAATCGTAAAGGAATATGATGGAGTCTTTATCTCTGACGAGGTTCAAACAGGATTTGGTCGGACAGGTGGTAAGTGGTGGGGGATACAACACACCGGTGTTGAACCGGATATCATAACCTTGGCTAAAGGATTTGGAAGTGGGATCCCCATTGGTGGATTTGTTTCTAGACCCGAAATCACTGAAGACTACAAAATCACTGATGCATTTGCTACCTTTGGAGGAAATCCACTGTCCTGTGCAGCTGCTGTAGCTGTAATCGAGATCATCCAAGAAGAGAACTACTTAGAAAAAGCCACAAAATTAGGTGGTCATCTGAAAAAGAAAATGGAAGAGCTTCAAGAATCCCACAAGATTATCGGAGAAGTTCGTGGACAGGGAATGATGCTCGGGGTTGAGCTTGTTCGTGATCAGACAACAAAAGAACCTGCCACACAGGAAATACTCACTGTCATGGAAGTCTGTCGAGAGAAAGGACTACTCATAGGTAAAGGTGGACTCGACAACAATGTGATTCGAGTTCAACCTCCACTTGAGCTCACCGACAACCAGATTGAACAAGCCTGTGCGGTGTTAGATGAAGCCTTCACCAAGGCTGAAAAGAGCCTATGATCTCGCTTTCAAAGTTTAGTGAGGTCACCATAGGTTTCCGGACGGCGATCTCTATAGAATTGCCATGTGTTCCGGACTTCCTTGATCATATCGAGGTCAATATCCCCCACAACAAGTTCTTCCTTGTCACGAGAACCCTTTACGACCATCTGACCGCGAGGATCTGCAATGTAGGAACTTCCATAGAATGTTCCTGTCTTCCACGGCTCTTCACCTACACGATTAATCGCTGCTATGTAGTACCCATTTGCAACAGCATGTGCTGGTTGTTCAATAGACCATAGGTGTTCAGAGAGACCTGCAACAGTAGCTGATGGATTGAACACAATCTCCGCCCCATTAAGTCCGAGTGCTCTTGCTCCTTCGGGAAAATGTCGGTCGTAGCAGATATACACTCCAATCCTTGCGACTGATGTTTCAAAGACAGGATATCCAAGGTTTCCTGGCCTGAAATAGAATTTCTCCCAAAATCCTGGGTCCAGATGCGGGATGTGCATCTTCCTGAATTTCCCTAATAATGTCCCATCGGAATCAATGATGAGCGCTGTGTTGTAGTAAACTCCAGCAGATTCCTCCTCGTACATAGGAGCAATCAATACTAAGTTGTTATGCTTGGCAAGTTTTTGCATCCGCTCGCTCAGAGGGCCTGGAATCGGCTCTGCATACTTGTACCACTTTCTGTTTTGTTCAGCGCAGAAATATGGTCCATAGAACAATTCTTGAAAACAGAGAATTTGAACCTCCTGCTGTTTTGCAATTGTCGCAAACCCTTCGTGTTTTCGAATCATCTTTTCGATGTTGTCTTCGATGTCAGCTTCTTCTGAAACATCTCCTTCCCAGGTTGCCTGAACTAAGCCAATTCGGACATTCCGCAATGATATCTCTCCATAAACTTGAGGAATTGAACTGTACTTCTTTTGTCTAATAGGCATTTCCCAAAGCGATTTATGGCGAGGGTTACAATAGTATACGGAGGACCTCCCATGTCTGAATTAGATCTCATTGTCAAGAATGGTACTGTTGTTACTGCATCAGACGCATACAAGGCTGATGTTGGAGTCAAAGATGGAAAGATTACAACACTTGGTTCCGACCTTGCTGCAGGTACAGAAACGAAAGTGATTGATGCTAAGGGGAAGTATGTTTTCCCAGGAGGCATTGATGTTCATGTTCATTTTCAACTCCCGTTCTCTGGGACGGTTTCTGCTGATGACTTTGAGAATGGCACCAAGGCCGCAGCATGTGGAGGGGTTACAACAATTCTAGACTTTGCAATCCAGACAAAAGGACACTCGATTATGGAGGCTATTGAAGCACGCAGAGCTGAGGCTGACCCTAATGTATGTATTGACTATGGTCTCCATGCTGCCATAACAGACTGGAACCCTCGTACACAGGCTGAAATTAAGAAAGTCATAGACTATGGAATCCCGACCTTCAAGATGTTCATGATCTACAAGAATGAAGGTTGGATGGCTGATGATGGCATGCTCTTCAGTGCCTTAGAAGAAACAGCTAAACTTGGTGGTCAAATTGGGGTGCATGCTGAAAGCGTCGATGTCCTGGACATGTTGATTGAGAGATATGCGAAAGAGAAGGAGAAATGGGGTGCATATGGTCATACCCTTTCTAGACCTTGTTACACAGAAGAAGAGGCAATCATCAGGGCAATCAAGTGGGCCGAAGCCACCGGTGGAAAGTTGTACATTGTTCATATGTCAACTGGAGAGGGGGCTGATGCAGTGCTTGCTGCGAGGAAAAAGGGGGTCAATGTCTACGCAGAAACCTGCCCTCAATATCTGCTCCTTGATGATGAGTTGTTCAAGGGTGAGAATGGTCATCTCTATGCCACATGTCCTCAAATCAAGAAACCTCATGACAACGAACGCCTTTGGGAGGGTCTTGCCAATGGTGAAGTTCAGGTTGTTGCTACTGACACCTGTACCTTCGACACAAAACAGAAAGCTGTTTGGAATGGTGACTTTCGGAAGATTCCTTTTGGAATGCCTGGTGTTGAAACCATGGTCCCATTGATGTATACAGAAGGTGTTGGGAAACGAGGTTTCTCAGTGAATCATCTCGTGTCACTTGTTAGTACAAATCCTGCCAAACTCTTTGGGATGTATCCTGAGAAAGGAACGATTGCAGTGGGTAGTGATGCCGACCTTGTAGTCTTCGATCCAAAGAAAAAGGTCACAATCAAGGCTGAGAATCTACAGACAAACTGTGACTGGAATCCGTTCGAGGGTTGGAAACTTGAGGGATATCCCTCAACGACCATCTCCAGAGGAAAGGTCGTCGCCAAAGATGGCAAGTTTCTCGGTGAGGTTGGTCATGGACGTTTCTTGAAACGGAAACCCTACGGAAAACTGTAAACATCTCTCTCGTCAACCTCATAAGTCATCAATTGCATCCAAGTTTCATGCGATTCCCTAACAACCGGGCATACCATGTAATCTATGATAGTTCATTGATGGATGCAGTTAAGTATGCATCTGAGAACAATTGGACCAGCATAGTCCCTGACATAGGTGTTCCTGCATTTTCACCAGAGAGGATCTCTTCAGAAGAACGCTCACAACTCCGAGATATGTCTCGAAATCTGTCAATCAGCTGGGGGTTCCACGCAGCTGGTGACAATGTCAGTCTCTTCTCAACTTATCCTCCAATAAGAGCTGGAATCATCCAGTATTTCAAACAGACTATCAATCTAGCCAGAGAAATCAGTACAGGGCCTACCAATGTGGTGATTCATGCTGGAGTACCACCGAAGTTCAGAAAATCTCGAGGTGAAACTGGAAATTTCAATGAACTTCACTATGAAACATATGCTCAGACATTGCGCGAGAATCTCACTGAACTTATCGAACATGCTTTTCCGCATATTAAGATAGCAATCGAAAACACAGGATGGACTCCCCTAATCCGAGATGTTGTCCGACAATTACTCCCCAAAGGACTGAAGATATGTTTTGACATTCCGAAACTCTATGGTCCTGGTTTCAAACTACTAGAAGAAGACTGGAACTTCATTCAAGAGCATAAAGGCTTCATCGAAGTTGTTCACATTCACGACATAGACCCAAAACTTGGGTCTCATCAAGTAGTGGGAGAAGGAGTCGTGGACTTTGAACGATATCTGAGGTTTCTCAGTGAGTTGAAAAACAAACCTCAGTATGTCTTCGAGGTTCGCCCGCGTGAAGCAGCTAATGAAAGCCTGACAAACATCGGACGTCTTCTAGAGATTCTCAAACTAGACTTATAATCCCGTCTAAATCTGGGAAGAAAATATGATGAATAGGATTAGGGCTGAAATGAACAGAACTATTCCAAATACCAGCAGGATTACCCTTCTAAGATCCAAGTTAGTTTCTCTCCTGTCGTTGTATAACTAGTGCATCCCGAATCTCACGGAATGCCTCTAATGTTTCATGATTGAAGATCTTCTTTCTCCCTCTTTGTAAAGTCGCAATCACACCTGACCGTGGTGCCTTTCCAAACTTGCGAAGCTCACGAAGAATGAAGTCTCTCAATTCTTCATGAAACTTGACCCCCTCTATGTTCTCTTCAGCAGCTCCGCCTCGCATTGCTCTCTGAAGGACTAAAGCAATAAGTCCTCCTCCCTGTGCTGTGGTTGACCTAGCTGCTGTTTCTATTTGAATTGTACCGATCCCGAAGAGTCTATCAAAAACACCTCTTCTTGTTTTGACATGAGTAATGGTGCGGAACGGCACATGCCTTTGGGTAATCTGGATGATCCCCTTCTTGACGTAAATCTCAGGACTCACATCTCCCTTCCAACTAGCTAATGAGTAATTTATGCGCTTGACGTAAATGTACGTGTATATCATCCAGAGCACAAACATACTACCTCCCATCAACCAGTAAAGCAGATTGATTCTCTCCCATCCAAGTAGAAAGAGGATATCAGTCCAAAAGGCCAACTCCACTATATTAGTTACAAACACCGGATCCCTTGCTAGTGTAAAGAAAACAAAGAGGGCAGTCCAGATGAGAATCAAGACTATGAATACCCGTAACCATTTTTTATAGAGAAAGGCGTTATCTGGATGGAACACTCTCCCACTGACAACTTTTTCCATGGGTGGTTTGATGATCCGCTCTTCTCCTTGAGTCATTTGTTTATCCTCATTCTCTGTCTTTCTTCAGGAGATCGCGAATCTCTCTAAGAACTAAGAGAATCTCATCCTCTATGTTTTCCTCAATTCGCATTGCTGGTTCCTCCTCGGGATGAACCACTTCAGTACCGGTCACATAAGGATCTTTGAACTTTCTGAGTTCCATGAGAATGAAATCACGTAGTTCTTCATAGAACGTCAGTCCTTCAAGTTTTTCTTCAGATGATTGGAAGGAGCTTCCTGACCCACCTGCGGTTTCAACCTCTATTGAGCCAATTCCGAATAAACGGTCAAAGGGACCAGCCACACTTTGTATATTCGTGATTGTACGGAAAGGAACGTGTTTTCTTGTGATGTTTATCAGCCCTTTCTTCACATAGATTTCTGGCATTGTTTCACCAGATTTGCCAATCACCGAGTACTCGAAGGATCTAATGTAAATTGGGTATATAATCAGATATGGAAATAAAATGCTAAATGTGATAAGCCAATACCAAAAGTTGAAGATCCACCAGATAAAACTGATAGTAGAGGCTAGATAACCTACCTGCCCAATTATTATCTCTACAAGATAAAAAACAAGGTATATCATTCCAATTACTATCACCCATAGTATGACAGCTGTAAATATTCCCAGAAACCAGTTCTTATTTCGGAAGTACTTTGATGGTTTGAAGACCTTCCCTCTGGCTATCTCATCCATAGGGGGTTTGATTACTTTACCTCTACCTGACATGATCTATCTCTCCTTGTCGAGCTTCTCGTCAATCTTTTCCAATACATTTCTAATGTCACGGAGTGTTATGAGTATCTCGTCGTCCAGACTATCAATTAGTCTTGGAACTGGTTCATCAACAGGGTGCACAACCTCTGTCCCTGTGACATAAGGATCTCTGAATCTTCTGAGCTCTTGTAGAATAAAGTCCCTCACTTCCTCGTAGAATGTGATTCCCTCAAGTTTTTCTTCTGGACTTCCACCAGCTTTAGCGCCACCAGAGAATCCTGCGGTCTGAATTTCAACAGTGCCGATTCCAAACATGCGGTCTATGGGGCCTGCCCTACTTGAGATATTTGTTATTGTCCGAAATGGTACATGTTTCTTAGTCACGTTCACCAAGCCTTTTTTGACATAAATCTCAGGCATCGTGGTTCCCGCCTTTGATATTACGCTGTACTCAAAACTTCGGATGTATAGAGGAATTCCAATCAGTATGGGTAGGAACCAGAATACTGACGACAGAAGATACCAATAATTGACCACAGGTAGCCAGTCATAGAAGATATTCCAAAAGATTGGAACCCAGTTGGGAGTTCCAGAGTCACTCGCACTTATCCAAGCCCCAAGTACAAGACAGCCCAATGTGCAGAGCCAGAGGATGAGCCAGATAAATGTCGCTCCAACCCACTCTTTATAGTAGAATCTACGATCTGGTTTGAAAACACGACCAGCTGTTACGTCCTCCATTGGAGGTTTGATAACTACACTTCGACTGTCACTTTTCACTCAAATCAACTCCCTATTATCTTGACATTCCTCTCTTATGGCGAAACCACCTATGAAGAAGACCACTCCTACTCCCTCAAGAACACCGCCAAGGAAGTAGAGGATTTCTGGTCCTCCAAGCGTGCTAGTCAACATACCGACTATCTCAATGAGCATGATGAGGCCCCCAAATGACATAAAGACAGTCCCTATGTTCCTCTTTCTTTCTGACACTTCATATCAGCCCCATATACATAACTAATAGAATGAGGAAGAGAATGATTGCTATAATCAAGACCACTACTTTGACAATTAACCGAGCTGCACTCACCATAATGGTCTTCTCCTTGTGTCTTTGTAACTTATGTTTTCAAACTTCATTCTCTTTGTTTCCTCCTTATAGCTTAGTCTTGAGAATCTCCCTGATGTCGTGAAGTGCTAGCAGTATCTCATCATCAAGAGTACTGTCACTTCTCTGAACTGGCTCTTCTCTGGGTTCGACCACTTCAGTACCAGTAGTATAGGGGTCTCTAAAACGCCTGAGTTCACGCAAGATGAATCTTGCGAGTTCCTGATAGAACTTGATACCTTCAAGCTTTTCTTCAGGGCCGCTTTTACCAGTTGGTCCACCTGAGTAGCCTGCAGTCTGGATTTCTACGGTCCCAATCCTGAACAGTCTGTCTAGAACTCCTGCTCTGCTTGCAATGTTAGTTATAGTTCTGAAGGGGACATGTTTACGAGTGATGTTGATGATGCCCTTCTTGACATATATCTCTGGCATTGCAGTACCTGATTCGGAAATTACCGCATATTCAATAGACCTGACATATACGACAATACCCACTAATGCTGGAACAAGCCAGAACAGATGGACAATCCAGATCCACATGGATATTGTGGGCAACCACTCAAGAATCCATAGTCGCTCATATGCAGTCCAGCTGTCAAAATACCCAATCAACCAAGCTGTACCCCAAAGAGTAAGGATGGATATTGCCCAGGTCCCCACCGCAAAAGCGATGGTCATGAACCACCATTTATTCCTTAGTGCACTCGCTGGTTTGAACGTTCTCCCAAAGGAAACGTCCTGAGGGGATTTCAAAACTTCTTGTAATCCGTTTGCTACTACCAATTATTTACCACCTTCTGTAGATTCACGTTGGTAGCGAGGAAGTTGCTTTGCTCCGAGCTTACTGAAAATCCTGATAGATTGTTCAGTCATGTACATTCCTTCTTCCTTCGGATTTAGAGTCAAATTGTATTCTTTGAGAATTGTATCAAGCGTTTCTCTGCACTCCTCTTTTTTCGGACATGGACTACCATCAGTCTTCTTCTGTGGATCATATGGTGTTCCGTCACATAGTTTGCCACCATAATTTGAGTGGTCATACCAGACGATAACACCCAGTCCAAGAGTGAACACAATGTATACCTGCGTATTTGCTTGATAATCAAATCCAGTTAGAAGCCCTGTTTCGCCATCCACACTCTCAATGTCCAATCGGTGACTGTTCGCATGTTGCTATAGGCTCTCTTCAATCTTTGATTTTGCTCTACTAAGAACCCTTGATACATATGCTGAATTTGAGAACTGCATTTGTTTGATTTTTTTCCTCTCTTGTTCAGCTTTTCTCGAATCGCCGATTTTAGCATCAATATCCTTGTTAAGAACTTCAAAGACATATCCTGGAATGTCATTCAACCTCTCATACTCACTAAAGATGTCTGAGGTGGGTTTTCCGTGATGATACTCCCACCAGACTACTGCTTCATGAGTTGAGAGTAACGCCATTGCATATTTCCTCGCTTAACGCAGCTTTTAAGTTTTTGGTTAAACTTTACTGCGCTCTGGTAAACATTTATTAGTAAATGAATATAAATCTTTAC
>JBHLRC010000110.1:0-10437 GCA_048882965.1 Candidatus Thorarchaeota archaeon | reverse complement strand
CAATCAACGAAATTGGAATTATTCAGCTGACCTTCTACATCAGTCATTTGGAGCTATGAAACGAGTAACTCTGGAAGGAGAGATTCAGCCATACTCTTGAGATAGTTCATACCAGAGGTCTTCGAGGTCTTCAGAACCATCTTGGCGAGTTTCTCTGCATCAGAGGTGCGACCTTGTTTGAATCGAAACTTCGCCTTTAAAAGCAAGGCTTGAGAAGCTATTCCTGGGAGATACTTCTCTTCTACCTGTTCATCCAATGCTTTCATCCATGGACCTGAAATATCAGCCTCTGCTCCTTTCTTTTCATATGAGAACATCTCAATCTCTATATCTGTTAGGTGGATGAGTGTTTGATTAGTGCTAGGAAACGAACGAAAGAGCAGGTGCGCCTTTTCCAGTTCAAATTTCGCTGATGGAAGTTCGCAACGTCTTTTGTGTATCAATCCTTCAAGGAAGTGAATCATTCCAAGAGCATTATCACTCCCACTCTTCAAAGCCCAATCTCTCCCGAGGTCTAAGCTTTGAGCTGCTTCATCAATCCGGTCAAGGTTGAGCAAAGCCAAAGTTTGTTGTATGTAGGGAAACCAAGGACTGGGACTTTGATAACCCCCCAAAACATCAGTAACTATTTCCAATGCTCGAGATCCATTCTGCATCTGATTGTGTTGAGCTGCGATGAATAGTCTATAAAAATCAACATGGGATTTCAGACCAATGGGTTCTATGAAGCTAACGCATTCCTCAGTGTGTTTGATTGCTGTTTCATACTCACCCCGTGCTTGAGCTATCAGACCTAAAGTTGCATCATTCGTTGCTCGGTGATATATAGATCCTAGCTTCTCACTGATGCTCCTCTGACTCTTTAAGATGCTCAACGCCTCATTGGTGTTAATATTCCTAATCATGTTTGCTTTATCAATGAGCATCGCTGCGAGTGATACAAGACAGTCATGTTTCTTGGCATTAGTGATTGCTCGATCATACCAAGTCCTCGCTTCCTCTATATTCCAATCCCGCATCAATTCTCTTGCCTTGATAAGATATAATCCTGACCGGAAGTAACTGAACTCTTCGTCGTTCTCAATATTGGATTCAAGAATCTGTAAGGTTTCAAGGTCTGTCCATTCTTCAGGATAATTCATAGTGGATCCGATGTCCACTCTCCAAAGCATATAGACTTGGCAAGCAATCCAATCATTCGGCGCGACCTTAATTGCGGATGAGATAGACTTTTGGAACTCATCCCAATCAATGACTTTCCATGGATAGGTCAAGAGTACGTAAGGTTTCACCAAGTCAGATCCTACACCTTCATCTTCTAATCTTCGAACCAGATCGAATCTCAATAGATGGTAAGCATGGTAGTAAGCAGAATATACCAAGAGTTCAGGAACAGTTTCATTGATTGTCTTATTACACAGGAGTTCTGCAAACCCATTGTAGTCTTTGGCCTCATCCATGACAGCCTGTAGAATACTCCGAGTTTCCTCATCAACATGTGGAAAACATGCAGTTATGGTTCCGATCGGCTTCACTCTCAACAACCCCAGACCAGCGACAATTGTAGAATTTAGCTGAGCTTCTACATCAATCTTTTGAAGCCAAATCATCAAGTAATGCTATCAGGGAACTTAGAGTTTTTTTAGCAAATCTTCGGGATATTTTGCATTATTGAATATTTATATAACAATTGTTTAATCTTTTAGATACCTTTATAATTATAATGGTATTAGATATAGTTGGAACACAGGCACCACCTGTAACAAAAGCCCATTAAGCATGAGTGTGTCATGAGTAAAGTCAAAGCTATTCTCTCCACAAAGCAAACGTGTTTTGCAAAAATCTATTCTCCTTTCAATGGTTTTACAAAGTGACTGAATCATGTTATAGGTGAGGTGTCTGTAAGTTCCGTTTTGCGAAATACTACTCACAGAACAAAGGATGAAAATCTGGAATAAAAGAAGACGAACAGAATGTTAGTGAATGATGAAACAAAATCTCTAACTCTAAGTCAGATGTTACAACTCCTCAGGGAGGATGTAACTATGATTCTCGCTAGACTTGATCAATCAGAATCCCTAGCTATTGAGGACCAATTACTTGAGGACGATAGATGGCTAGCAAGTTCAGAGGAGAACAAAATTCTCGATTTCATAAGAAGTCTGTCACTCATTGCGACTAAGTTACAACCTAATCAGTTTGAAGAAACAAGAAATGACCTGACAGAGTTTTGGAATGATGTGATCTCTGAAGATACATGGGAAGATCTTGAAGATTAGAGAAACATCAAGAACCCATTGAAGAAGTCTCATATGACCAGAACATACCAGTAGTCTTACTGGTATCAGTCAGGATTAGCGAAATTTGACACATTAAACATCCAACGAACATTATTAGATTGAAGATTGCGACATAGTTGACATGACCGATGATTCAGAAGAACATGAGGACATCATTAGAGTCATCGAAGGGGTCCACTGCGCCAAGGGGCCCAATGGATGCAAGAAGTGTGCTGAGGCAGGTATTCAGAATAAACTCTGTCTGATTCGTATCTTCAAGGAAGCCAGCGAAGAACCTCGACCTATTATTGAGTTAGCAGAAAGGGAGGACCAGCAATACTTCACATATGATGTGTTGAAGTGCTTTGACTCTTTACAAGATGCTCATGAGTATGCTGAAAACAATGGAATATGGGATGTAGAATACTGAGTTACTAGGTTTTGAAGTATAACAATAATTGATCACGAGAGTAGCTATCTGAAACTGCAAGAACAATACAGATATAGCCAAAATCGACAACTCTTGCAAATATGAAAGATGATGAGTGTATAGAGAAGGTCACCATCACTGTATTCCCGCCTATGACTGGAATTGGTATTTTGGAAGCAGATCCAGTAGTGGAAGATGAAGATGCTTGCGGGGACACTTCAACATCAGGAGTGAGTGTAGACCTTTCCACAGCTGACACCGTTGTAGTAAAGTTGGCTTCTGATGACCCAATGAGAAAAATCAGTCAGCTGCTTGAAAAGGCTCAATTAAGGTTTGGAGAGAATATCTGCATTCGATGGGCAAGTTATGAGGATAAAGAGAAGCTCGATGACGCTAAAAGCTGGTTGAATGCAGCTCTTCGGGGTAGTGGTGACACAACTGTACTTGATGACCAAGGATTCTCTGCATTCATCGGATCTTCTGCTCCAATTCTTACAATCAACAATCGAATCTCCTTTGTTGGGATGATACCCAACGAAAAGCAATTCCTGACTAGAATATCAGCAACTATGAAAATCGTTGATGAAGGTTCCAACAGATAGTGAGAATTGATTCATGTCCTTCTAATATTCAATCTTCCAGTCTTGATTAGTACCAAAATAGACACAGGTATCGCGATTGCAATACCGAATACAACGGGTATAATAACTCCAATCTGCCCAGGTGGATTTGGGAGCTCACCGTAAATCAGGAGAGTTCCTTCGAGTCCATCATCATTTGTAATGCTCACGAGGATGTAGTTCACATTGTTTGGCAGATCATCTAGTGATACCTCGAGATGAGTTGCTTGCCAATGAGTGAGGAAATCAAAAGATTCTGAATAGCGCTCATTTCCATTGACCAAGATCTTCAATGTTCCTGACCTGATACCATCTACTTTATAGCTGTTCCAAGTCGTTAGATTAAGATATAGAGTTCCGTCCGTAACATCAATATCTGACGTTTCATTGTCACAGGTGATTAGAGGAGCTTCATAGAACCGTTCGATTCTGTGAGTCCAATAGTATGTTTCATTTTCACCAGGAACCTGGAGCTCCCAGGCAACTTCACCGTCTGGTGTGACTTCAGTTATGATGACTGGATCAGGCACACTATTAGTGAGTGCTTTCGTAGCAAAAATCCCAATTGTGTTTCCATTAGGCAGTCTATCCGCATCACCACCAGAGTCTTGGAAGTAGTACGATACATTCTGTGGGTCATAAAACCAGACTTCTTTCATGGTTTGCATATCCTCGTCTACTACAAACTCGACCATTCGAGAATATCCTATGTTGCTTCCAAAAGTCATGGTGGTAGGATGATTTGGATTATACAGATCGTTATCATAGATGATGAAGTGATTGGGACCAATCCACTCTAAGCTGTGAGGATGGTGAAAGATTGAATCCACTTCCTGACCAGTGATATTTAGAACTGTAAAGTCACCCCATCGTCCTGCAGACCAAACAATATCTTTGGTGCTTTTGTCAATCTTCAGAATCGTGTCCAGGTTTCTGACATTCAGATAGATTATGTCGTTTTCTTTATCCCAGGTAAAGCTGTTTGAATGCATCCAATCAGCTCCGGCTCTGAATGTTTCATTCAGACCTAGGCTTGTGTGCATTGTTGAATTGAATGGATATTCATCCCTAGCGTCCCACTGCCAGACAAGGTCACCTTCACGAGAGTATTCTGAGATGACATCATAGAGGACCGGGCGACCATCCCAGATTTCTGCAGAGTAGGCATCTTCAAGAACTAGAAATGTGTCAGTCACTGGATTGTAATCCAGTTCATGATGACCGCCGGGTATTGGTAGCGTTTCGACTACACCGGTCTTATAGTTCCATAGCTGGGCGTTGCCCTCGGCCCCACCCATTAGGACGGTGGTTGAGTTTATGAATTTATGAACCCAATGGACTGTATCATCCAGTTCTGCTACAACTCTCCCTGCATAGTCATAAACTACAAGCCGACCGAATCCAAAAGTGGATGAACCGTTATCTACGATTATTTCAATACAGGGCATTAGAGTGAGACCTGGATCATATAATCCTGGCTGGTCTTGAGTTATTATGAACTTAAGAGGAGTGTCAACAGTCTCCATACTAATATCCATTAATGTAGAAGCAATAATCTGAGTTAGTCGGTCAACCTTCAATGCATCACCAAGTGGACCTGAAAAATCAAGATTGCCTTTCTGATATGAGGAGATTGCAGTTTCTGACTGATTAAGGATTTGAATCATTGTTTCAATGTTCAAATCAATTTGAATATCAGGTTCTGAGGGAGGTGTTGAACCAAGTTCCATGGTCAATGCATTATCAGCTGTGATAAACCAAAAGTATCCCGAACCTACAACATTGAATACTATAGTCTTATCCCAGTCTTCTATCAATTCAGCGACAAGAGGTGAATTGTCTGCAATATATTGCGAGAAGGTGATGAAGTCCTCCATATCACTCCAAGAGAAGGTATCCTCTGTCAGCTTGGTCTTGAGATTATCCTTGATCAATACTATCTCTGCAGGGGCATCATCCAAGCTGAACGGTTCTGGGGCTGGAGGAAATAGTAGATTCAGAACAAAGAAAACTGTATGTATTGTAATAATCAGAATTATAGCGAGCACAACAAGACCCTTTGTTCGTCTCCTCATACCTAATCCGCATTTCGATTGTATTAATAATGATTTGCCATGTATTGGATAGATTCGCCTATTTCAGAAGAGTGAGTAAATCATCTTCACTGATGTTGCCCCCACTCACTACCGCAACCACACGTTTCCTAACTAATTCATCTTTTCGTTCAAGAATAGCGGCAGTTGATGCTGCACCGGCACCTTCGATAATAAGCGACTCCTGTTCATACAGAATTCTCATAGCTGATAGAATAGAGTCCTCTTTTACGAGTAATATTCGATCGACATTCTCCTGAATGATTTCAAGAGTGATTGAGTCTTGTTCCACACCACCCATGAGGCCTTGAGCAAGTGAGTCGGTTTCTTCTGCGTCGACCCAATGACCAGCTTTCCACGACTCATACACTTCGGGGGAAGCCTCAGACTGAACTCCGACAACTTCTGTATGCGGACTGAATGCTTTAATTGCAATGGCAATACCCGAAATGAGTCCTCCTCCTCCTATGGGTACGTACACAGCATCTATGTTACCAAGTTGTTCAGCAATTTCAAGACCTGATGTGCCAGCACCAGCAACTATTACGGGATCATTGTACGGGCTCACATAAGTGAGGTGTCGGTCTTTCGCCAGTCTACGGGCATAGGATTCAATCTCTGCATATCCAACATCTTGGATGATTTCAACACCAGCGTTCTTCAACTTCTCCAGCTTTACAATGGATGCTTCTTTGGGGAACACAACCTGTGCTTTTATCCCGAGTTTCTTTGCAGCATAGGCAATACCTAGACCATGATTTCCAGTTGAAGCAGTAATCACACCTCTTGAAGCATCTTCTTTGTTTAGAGTCATTAGTCTATTCAGGGCACCTCTGACCTTGAAAGATCCGGTGATTTGGTCATTCTCTAGTTTAAGGAACACAGAGCCACCAATCAACTCACTGAGGAATTGAGAATGATGTAACGGAGTTGTTTTGATATGGGCCTTAATGCGTTGGCGAGTCTCCTCGATATCTTCAATGTCAATCATGAGCGTAGCACCTGTTGGTCTAAATCATACCTCAACGAACTATATGTGTATAGCCTTGGTTGTGAGAAGAAAAGTCAGGAATCAATGACAATTAGTGGGACATTCATCTCGTCGGAGCTCACTCCGCCATGATGACCCCGAAGTTCAGGGGGTTCCAATCCTGGGAAGCAATTAAGTAAGCCATAGCCTTCATTGAAAATCAGAGTATAGTCACCTACACGATCTCTTAGACGCGGGTGTGGGTCATTGAGACCAAACCAGCCATCTGAAATCAAGTCATCACTTTTTCTGAATTCACATACTTCATCTAAGTCAATGTCAATGTATTTTTCAAACATTGCTACTTTTGAAGGTCTGACATAGCAGAAGCCAGTCCTTGTATCGCCACAAACAGGGAGTGATAGACATTCCATGAGTCGTGGATGGTTTCGGGTATAGACAATGTCATCCAAAGACACATCATTGAACCCATGATCTGCGGTAATGAGCAATGTTGTATCCGAACCTACAATACGTTCTAAGAAAATCTGTAATTTCTCGTCAAACTCAATAAGGTGTTTCTTTGCTTCTTGGCTTTCGCATCCAAGTAGATGACTGATACTGTCCAGTGTAGGCCAGTAGCAGTAAATGTAGCTCTGCTTCTTCGTCTTTGAAATAGTCTGAACAAGGATATCAAAGAACGAGTCAATATCAGCGTAACCTAGTCGACGTGCATGTCCACCCAGATGTTTTGTGTATACTGAGTTGACAATCTGATGGTCATAAATCATAACATACTCCCGATTGATGCCGCTAAACAACCCGTTGACATCAATCACTCTGGAAATGGGAATATCGATGACATTTCCATCAACTGCATTTGTATAGGGAAGAATTCGTGACACAAGACCTAACTCAGCCAGGTGGACATACCAGCCAGTAACACTATGCTGTTGCGGAGCTAGACCGGTCAGGAATGATGTGATTGCAGGACCAGTCGATGGTGGAAATACAGACGTGATAGATTCTTTGAGATTCTTATGAAGTGCGGTTCCCTCACCATACTTCCGGAGGTAGTTATATCCAAGACCATCCACAATCATTAAAACAATGTTCTTTGATTCATTCAGAAAATCAAGAGAATCAAGTGGGGAGTATGGACTTTGTACACCAGAGGCTGCTGCGATGGAACTCATGAGATTGACAATGTTATTGGAGAAGTCTGGTTTCTGCATGTTAGCTCAATCCGAATCATAGTCTTGTGAAAACCTTTCTTCTATCCAGTCTCTTACTTCGTCATCATCGAATGAGTCGGGTTGAGTGGGTTTGTTCCTTCCGGTTTTTCTTCGTTCAGCCATCTTTGCAGATAGGTTAGATTCGCGCATGATATCTCCATTCTTGATTTCTAATTCAATCACCGTCATATATGATTCAGGGCTTTGAAAGCCCATGTGAACGTACATCTCTTGGATAAAGTCCTTACCAAGTAGTATAGTTCCTGAGAATTTTGTCTTCAGTCCGATGTTTTCGTATACATACTTAAACATGAAACTATTCTCGGGTTTTTGAGGTTCGACTCCGTTGACAGGTATGAGTTCTTTAGGATTGGCGAACATTGCATCAAGGATCAATTCTCCATCAACACAGTCATAGAACATCTGATATCCACGCCAACAAGCGGTGGTGGCCATTGTTGTTTTCATTCCAAAATCAGCAGGCGTATAGAGACCCTCACCATTGATCCCCACAAGAGCAAATACCTCGCCATTGTATCTGAACTCATCAGAAACTTGTCCAGTCAATTTCTTCACTTAGTCTGACTTACAGGATTCTCCACTAATAACTGTGTCAATTATGAATCCGAATAACTAAAGCTTATCTAGTAGAATTGATGCAGTTCATTTGTATTTGAGAGAAATGACGGACGGAGATATGACGATTGGATTATAGGAAAGTGATTATCGGAGTTTTCATAGCAATCTTACTTACATCTGTTATTGTTGTTATCTTCATATCTCTACCACGTACTCCTCCAACCAATGGGAACAACACTGATACGACCCCTCCTGTTATTGCAATTACAGGACCGTTGGATAATGCGGTTGTGTATGGGGCGGAAGCGATAACTTTCACAGCCACAGACAATAGCAGCATTCAACGATATGAGATTTATATTGATGGTGTAATCACAGCTGTTGGTCAATCATACAATTGGAACACAATATTGGTATCCGATGGACAGCACAATATCACATGTCGCGCCAGAGATGAACATTCAAACTGGGGACAAGACACCATCAATGTTATTGTCAATAACACTGTCACATTCACCTCGGCAGATTTTGATCCTATATTCAAGGCGATGACCTACAACATACAAGAATCGGGGATTAACCCAGATTGGAAAGAAGTCGTAAAGGAGGAGAACCCGGATATCCTCATACTCGTTGAAACAGGATTTTGGGATGATGATGGCAGTAAAGGTCTTAGAAATGTCGTGTCGGAATTCAATGAATATTTTGTGAATGAAGACCCCTATGATGGATTCTGTGCGCAGGGCATTGCTTTCTCGACCAGTGGAGAGGCTGTGTTGAGCCGTTTCCCGGTGGTTTACTTCAGACAGATTCAGAATGTGTATCTCGATGATGCAACCGGGTATGATGTTACACATGATTTCATCGACGCTGTGATCAACATCAATGGAACTGAAGTTCACTTTGTTGGATGCCATCTAAAAGCTGGAGGTACAGCGATTGATGGAGATAGGCGTGAATGGGAGAATGAGGGAATCATCAACTACTTTGATTCGCTAGGTGATGTTCCTCTGGTCTATCTGGGAGACCTCAATTCATATTCCCCTGTAGATAACGGTACGCTTGCGCCTAATAGCTCAGAGGCGGGAGTTGGTCCAATGACTATGTTGATTGAACCAGATAATCCAACTTATGGACAATATTCATCTGAGATGCACAACTTCACGGACGTTTTTCGTGACCTAAATCCAACTGAACCCGGTTACACCTTCGGACATCAATTCTCACCATTGTTGGGCCGTATTGATTACATCATCACGAACCAGTTCTTTGATGATGCGTTGATCAACTCAACAGCAGGGGACACACCTCACGCCTTTACTGGATCAGATCATTATGATGTGGATGCGTTCATCAATTGGACAACGGTGGCAAATGTCACAGCACTAAAAGCAGATAGAAAAATCTCTACTATAATAAGCAGCCTTCCAAGTGGGCTTAGGGACTACAATCCAAATCCATCCATCGATGAATGTAGAATTTCTGAACCTGTTAGAGAACCAGTTTCATGGTGCCAACTGTTGAACTACAGGATCCTCGTGAAGGACCAAACCTAGTGCATGGATCAATCTATCAGCATTCTCCTTTGTGAAGACCAGAGGAGGTTTAATCTTGAGTACATTTTCAAATGGTCCGTCAAGACTGATAAGAAGGCCGAGGTCACGAAGACGCTCTACAACATATTGAGTCGCCACCTTTGCAGGTTCAAGTGTTTCTCGATTCCGAACTAGTTCGACCCCAATGAAGAGACCTCGACCTCTGACGTCGCCAATAATCTGATGTTTCTTCATTAGTCCCTGCAAACCTCTAAGTAGATAGTCACCAACCTGCTTTGCATTTTGTTGGAGTTTTTTGTCCTCAATCTCATCCAAGACAGCAGTTCCAACAGCACAGGACACTGTGTTTCCTCCAGTCGTGCTGAAAAACTCCATACCAGTAGTGAAGGAATCCGCAATCTCCTTAGTGGTAACAACTGCACCAATGGGATGACCATTACCAATTGGTTTACCCATTGTTATAATGTCTGGGATAACGTCCTGAGTTTCAAACCCCCAGAATTTGTCGCCCATTCTTCCAAAACCAACCTGAACCTCGTCAACGATACAAACGCCACCAGCATTACGAACGTGTTTGAAAGCTTCTTTGAGATATCCATTGGGAAAAACAATCTGACCACCACACCCCATGAGCGGCTCGCAGATGAAAGCAGCGACACCCTTACTTTTCTCAAC
>JBHLRC010000109.1:2739-10572 GCA_048882965.1 Candidatus Thorarchaeota archaeon | reverse complement strand
CAAAGGAGGAGGGTATGTTTCATACATCAAGGGAATTGGTGATGCTGTCGAGGAATCCATTAAGTCTGTGAAAGAAACCTCTCAAGCAGCATTCTTCATGAATCCGACTCGTGTTAATGAAGTCGAATCAGTTTCAAAGAATTTTGAGTGCATGCCACAAAAGAGTACGTTCTTCCAGCCAAAGGTTTGGACTGGTTTTACAATTAACAAATTGGAGTAGATAAAGAAATGACAAAGCGCGTATATAACTTCTATCCGGGACCAGCAACACTACCTCTACCTGTTCTTGAAAAGGCAAGGGAGGAGTTGCTTGACTTTCAAGGCACAGGTATGTCTGTGATGGAGATTTCCCATCGTTCGAAAGAGTGGGATAAAACAATGAATGAAGCAACTTCACTCGTGCATGAGATCATGGGTGTACCAGAGGATTACAAGGTACTCTGGTTAAGTGGAGGAGCATCAACTCAATTCTTCATGGTTCCAATAAACCTCCAGATTCAGGGGAGACCTATGGAGTATGTCAATACTGGAGGATGGTCTACTAAGGCAATCAAAGAGGTCCAGTACTATGGAGAAGTCAAGGTTGTTGCATCCTCTGAAGATGAGAAGTTCTCATACATTCCGAAAGATGTGCAATTTAGCGATGGAGCAGCATATGCACATATCACAAGCAACAACACACTCTACGGAACAGAATGGCATGAATGGCCCTCGGTTCCTAAAGAGGTTCCATTGGTGTGTGATATGTCTTCGAATCTTATGGACAGACCGATAGATGTGAAGAAATTTGGAGTCATCTATGCGGGAGCTCAGAAAAATCTTGGTCCAGCAGGAGTAGCCCTCATAATTGTAAGGGAAGACCTCCTAGATAGAGTCCCAGATAAGACACCCACTATGCAGAAGTGGAAAACTCATGCTGAGAAAGGGTCGATGTTCAATACACCACCGGTGTTTCCAATATACATCTGTAAGTTATCGCTCGATTATCTAAAGGAGATTGGAGGAACAAAAGAGATGGAGAAGAGAAGCCGCGAGAAGGCAAAAATTCTCTATGATGTTATCGATGAATCAGATGGTTTCTACAAGGGGCATGCGAGAAAGGATTCACGTTCCTTAATGAACGTGACATTCACAATGAAAACGCCGGAGTTAGAACAGAAATGCGTAGATGAAGGTGCAACCAGAGATCTGATTGGGTTGAAGGGGCATCGTTCAGTCGGAGGAATGAGAGCTTCGATATACAATGCTATGTCTATCGATGGTGTCAAGAAGCTGGCTGAATTTCTCAAAGAGTTCCAAGCTGAAAATCAATAGACATAAGCTGGAGAGATCTCTTCTCTCCAGTCATTTCTTCTTTCTTTTCCGTGTAAATTTGCTGACTGCTTGTTCTAGTTCCTTAGTCATCTCAGGAAGATCATTAGGATCCATAATCCCCTTGTAAGTCCGACGCATCAGTACGCCACTCACATTAACGTCAATATTACGCATCCCACGATTCTCAAAGAAGATCTTCAAGGCAGAAGCAATTGGTATCAAAACACCACCAGGAAGTCGCCTTGAGAGAAATTCCTCACAGCAGTTACAATCGATAAGAATGAGCGTGTTATCGTTATCAACTAAAACTTCAACAGGCATGTGTTTCTTGTGGCCCAAATCAAGTGTGAATTCCCCAAGTTGCTTCATGGTCGATACCTTTTGTCTGATTTGTCGTCATTTTCGCAATATACTAAGCTCATATAAGACCTGCTCAGGCTGCATCAAGGGGTGAATAGGTACAATTATGCAGCTTTTTTCTCAGCCGGTAGCTTTAGACTTCCTTTTACTACACACCACTGAGAGGATTATCAATGCAAGAATAGCACTTAGAATGAGAGCCAATCTGAGATAATCAGGTTCAGTTGGTGTGGGAGTGGTTGGTGTTGTACCTCCGGTGGTTGTCCCTGGCGTAGTGGTGGTCGAAGGTCCAGGGTCGGTCACAGTATATCCGTACATCGCGGAAACTGACCAGTTACCAAGCGTGTCGTTCGCATAGAATCTGTAGTTAATTACAGTACCATTTGGAAATGAGGGGATTACACCCTCATAGTACGAGCCAGTCCAGGTCATAGTTACATTAAACCAAGTAGTGCCGTTTTTGTATGACAAGGTGACCGTATCCACACCAGATGCATCTGTCACTGTGACATTGATTGTGACTGTCTGCGTGGAGTTGGGTGTAAAGGGTGTACGATCGTGATTGCCAATATCAGGTCCAGGCATGATGAAATTCAAAGCTGCCTCAACATCAAGCTTACCACCACCCCACATGTCGTTTGGAACGGCACCTGTGAATCCATCACTAGCAGCAGTTGACTCTATGATTGCCTTCACTTGATCTCCAATGGTGGAGTTGAGTTGAAGCAGTAGTGCTGCAGCTCCAGCAACATGGGGACCCGATGCACTCGTTCCGCTGAACATGCGATAAGCTCCAAATTGCTGATAAAAATGAAAGACACTTCCATTGAACCAGTCTTCCCAAACAGATCCATTTGCATAATCTGAGATAATATCCCAACCACCAGGAGCAGCAACGGTTTGTTTGGCAAAGCCATCAATCCTAGGGCCAATTGAGGAGAAGCTAGCACGAGCTCCAGCTGTTCCATAGATGCTCCTTGTATGATAGCTTGCAACACTTATTGCACTGTCTGCTGTAGAAGGCCAACATATATGGTAGCTATCAGTCATGTCTGTTGTCCATACGCATCCTCCGGACCATCCACTTTGGTCATCAGCAATGTATGTATGGATTATAGCTGAATCCGGTGTTTGGATACCGAGTTGATATGGTGAGGCAGGAGGATTAGTTGGAAGACCGGGTCCATATAGGAAGATAGCAAGCATTCTCGTACCTCTTGAGGAAACTGATGTGTATGACTGAACATCGACCCCTGGGTAGATATTTGATTGCAGGACCCACATCTCTTCACCTATGCCCGGTGTGAGTAAGGTTATAACGCCATTGACATTCAAAGTGAAATTACTAGCCACAAAATCAGTAGGATCAACCGAAAGGACAGTGATATAGACCTCTGAAATCTCTACGCCTAGTTGGGGAACGATAAAGTCAATCAGGTGGGGAGTATATGGAGCAGTTGTAACCATCGCATGTTTGTCAGATTGTCCAAGGTTCCCACTTGGAGAGATTACGGGAATGCCATCTGCAACAAGATCGTCAATGATTGTTTCAGTCAATGAGCTGCCATCAAGATATTCATATGTCCAAGAGCCAATCTCTGTGAGAATGACATCAGCACCTGTTTTGTTCGCGATTGCAAGCGCTGTTTCAAAAGGTATCGTTGTGTTCTCATCACCGATTACACGAATCATCATTAACTCCGCATCTGGTGCCACACCAACATAGTCCCTAAAGCCAGGTTGCCCACCCAACAGTATTCCAGCAACAGCGGTACCATGGCCTCCACCTCTTGAACTGTCATCATGATGTGTGCTTGATGTAAGGTTCACTCCACGTACCCACGATTGTAGACTTGGGCTTGAAGAATCACCATCCATTTCAAAGATATACTCTGTCTTAGGTGTACCAAGTAAAACCAGTTCTTCCCAACCATCAAGAAGCCCATTTCCTGAAGTATCATTCACGACAAAGAACAATTCACCGTTATCAGGGAACGCATTCTGTATCAGATTATCAGCCCAAAGCCATTCAGTTCTGGCATCGAATATCCCATCACGATCTAGATCCAAAGCATATAGTGTTTCATTTGGAGTGAGGGCGAAATCCCTGTTGAAATCGACGGCATCTGTACCATTAAGAAAACCAGTAGATGTTGCGTTGACATACGGATATGAACCACCATCAGCAAACCAAAGGTCAGGATGTCTCCAGTCCACACCTGAATCTAGGTCAGCAATCAGGATATCCTTCCCAGTAATGTTCCTACCCAAATCATCCAACATCATCCAGACATCATCAGCATTGATCTCCGGAATCGAAACATCTCTTGGGCTCTCCATGAAGCTTGCTTGAGTTTGTGGAGCGATCCTTGTAACAACACCTATACTTGTCAATGTCTTTAGAGCATCTGACGAACCCTTCAACAGATAGAAGGAGCTAATGTGACTACTACTTGCACTTCCAAGACTGAATTCCAACCCCAAAGACTTGATGATGTTCTTAAGCTCCGTCGTGAGTCCTTGCTTAAATTGAACAACTACAGAAATTTCATCTCCATATGTTCTGGTTAGTGCCTCGTAGTTCAGAGAAATCGAAACCGGTGTTTCTGAGACTGATTGAACCTCATCAATTGGCAAAACATAAAGAACAACAGGAATACTTGATAGAATAAGACATAACGCCAAAAGTATGCTTATAGCTCTCCTCTGCAAAGATATTTCCTCCTTGACGGAACATGGCGAGTGGAGTTATACCCACTAATCCAATCTCCCTACATAATCTATATCCGAGAATTTGCCTATTAATTTTCGGAGAGAGGGTATTATATCTCAAACCACATTAGTTTCATCATCATCAGTCTGAGTTTCCTCGCCGCTTCCAATCTTCACGTAGCTTTGTTGGCCGTCTGGAATAACATTGGCGAAGAACCCAGGAGTTTCATCATCTCTACTGATTTTCTGACCCTCGTATAGTGATGTACCACCACTGACAAGATATGAAACACATATGCAAATCACAAGTGGAATAACAAGATCAAATGAAAGGCTCATTTCAAGCATCATGATTGTTGTTGCAACAGGAGTGTTTGTTGTGGCTGCAAGAACTGCACCCATCCCTAAAACCATGAAAGCAGGGACATGAGCAGGGAAGAAAATCTCTCCGAAAAATGATCCTAACATTGCACCTACAAATAGCGATGATGCAAGAACTCCTCCGGAAACCTTTCCAGCCACAACGAAGGATGATGCAAATAACTTTCCTAACAATAGAATCACAATCATAAGTAATGGTTGAGGGTGTAAGGCTAGTGTGTTAATCACATCATAGCCCATACCAGCAATTGTGAGAGACGGATCAACCACCAATGAAGTGACAAAGATGACTCCACATGCAAGGAGTGAACCTGCAATAGGATCTGCCCAATCTGGTAATTTTACTGTGAAGAAGTTACGCGTAGCCATAAGACTCACAGCAAAGACTATTGAGATTAAACCTGCAACAACTCCAAAAAGAATCAGAAATGGAATCACTGTAATATCGAAAATGAAAGTCGCACTGAAGGTGAATAATGGTCCAGCTCCATTCCCAGTAATGAGAGGATAGAGACCTATGAATACGACAAATGAACTCAAAGCTGCAATCACGGTGGGTACAAAATATCCAAGCCGGGCATCCCTTCTATATGGAGCCTCAGTAGCAAAGAGAGCTCCCCCCAATGGTGCTTTGTAAATACCAGCTGTTGCAGCAGCAGAGCCCATCATCAAGAAGACCCTAAGATGAGAGTCGTCTTCGAATCCGAGTCTTCTGCCAATTGTGTTACCAACACTTGCACCAATTAATACTGCAGGTCCCTCACGTCCCACAGGGTTTCCAGAACCTATAGACACTGAAGTTGCTAGTAATTTTGTGAATGCAGTACCTCTTCTAAGTGAACTTGGTTTATGTGTCATCTCAATTGCTGTTGATATCCCACTTCCCTGAATCTCCTTTCTACCTAAGTATATCAGAATTCCAGAGAAACCTCCACCAATGAGAGGAGCAACAAAGAGAGGTAGAACTGAGAAGACAAAGATTGCAGAATCAATCAAGAACTGCAGGAGAACCATGAAGAGACCACAGACAATGCCCACAAGAACTGAAGCTGGAACATAGAGCTGATAGAATTTGGAGAAATGTGAAAAATGAAACAAATCTCGGAGCGGACGAACTGTTTCATAAATGTCTTCACTATTTTCTCCTGTCAATTGACTCACACTGCGATATTAAGCTGTGTTCGTCAAACTTATCACTTTCTGCTATTGACTTCAATTAAGTGACGCTTCCTTGACTGATAATAAGAACGAATCAGATCTGACTCTCGAGGAAGTGCAAGATAGGCTTGATGAAATTTCAGACAGACTAGCTAGACTCGAGGAACTCATTGAACGAGTTGGTCCAGGCTTAGATGAGGTTACTAAATCTGCACGAGTCATTAGAGAGGGTTTCGAGTTCTACGATGGCATGGTCAAGTTGATGACTAAATTCACAAAAGCAGAGCGGCTGGAGTCAAGATTTGGTGATCTCAAGAAGGATGACATAAGTTGGAGAATCATCACTATACTCGACAACTCTAGACCACTAAACATTAGCCAGATAACAGCAGCAGTGAGAGCAGAAAGAGGGACTGCTTCAAGGAGAATAGTACGTGAGAGGGTCAATACCCTGGTTAGTAGAGGTATCTTGAGTGTTATAGATGATGAGGATGAGAGAGCAAGATACTTTGCTTTGGTTAAGGAGTGATGCATTAAGATGCTCTATGAGAGGGTCACAGATTCGCCATCTTTTGTCTCAAAAGAATTCGAATCAGAGTTTGCTGAACCGTTGATAGCGAACGAACGTAATGAAGGAGTATGGCAGGAGTTCTGGGGAACTGGAATACCCTTTGAGGAACATCCATTGAAGAGCCACATTAACTTCTATGGCTGTGGTGAATGTAAGAGCTCCAATGTTAATGTCATCTATGGACATTGGAGTGTGAGTACTGCGAGCGGCGACGCCTATTGGGACTATGAAATTGTCTGTAAAGATTGTGGTAAGTTTACAGCTAGATCATTCAATGAAAACGACTGAGTACATACTGGTCACTTTTCCATTTGGAGTGGTCACTTTTTTCCAGTTTATATATAGACAGTGACCAGCCTATAATTAACATGGTGAACAATATAATGAGTGACGATGAACCAAGAAAAAGAAAAGTACATGCAAAGAGTGAAGCTGAAGAACTCAAGGAGGTTGCGGAAGCACTTCCTGAACTCTTTAACGCGATTAACGATGCCATTCCTAAGCTAATATCTGGATTGATAGGAAGTGTCTACAGTCCTGAAGCGGCTGGTGATATGGCTGCTGGAATTGGGAAGTTCTATAGCAATCTCATTGCTGAAGGAATCCCCGAAGATGTGGCTCTAGATATGACCAAGAAGTTTGTCGGAGCCCTTGACTTCACTAAACTCATGAGCATGGTGAGTGATGAGGCGTCTGTTGAATTCAGTGGCAAGAAAAAAAGACATCGGGAATCGGACAACTACGATGATGAGGAGTTAGAGTAAAGTTGGGGACCGCAAGATCCATTGTGTCCATAACTGGAACAGCAATAGGAAGCGGGTCCAAACTCTTATTTAAAATCTGGCGGGAACTTCGTAAAGGAAAAAGCGAGGTCAAAAAGGGAGCTAAGCAGTTCTACAAGACTCTCAGGGAATATGGAATTCCACAGGAAGATGCAAGACAGATTGCTGTTGCATTCGCCAAACCAGCATATGAGATTCTCAGTATCAGAGGTATAATGAGAATGGTCAGAGAAATCGATGAGGACAATGAGATTCCGATGATGCCTTTTGGTATCTAATCCCACATGTTTTCATGTGATATATGTGGGAAAAACTCTCTTTCTACTTCACAACGAGTACCGGGGCTTCAGATCCAATTACAACGCGCTCAGCTGAACTTCCAACACCAGTTCTGAGTGAGCCTGATGCACCTGAGGACCCAATGATTATGAGGTCAACACCAAGTGTCTTGGCTTGGAAGATAATTCTTTCAGAGGGCAAACCCTTCTCAAGAATCAGCTCGATGTCAATCTTGTATTCATCAGCTGAACGTTTTGTACCATCTAGGAGCTTTCT
>JBHLRC010000109.1:0-2639 GCA_048882965.1 Candidatus Thorarchaeota archaeon | reverse complement strand
AAGGTCAATCTTAAACGATTAGGAGGAGTGTTTGCTTGACAAGCACGGATTTGTACGAATATCATCAGAAAGAAGAATATCCAAGCCACAAGGGTGCCCTCGCAGGACTCTTGGTGGTGTTTGGTGGATTTGTAAGCCTGGGTGTATATTCACTCTGGAATTTATGGACTGTGTACGACATTGGTAGTATTATCACAAGTCTTGTTCCATTTCTAGCAGGAAACATGTGGTTGATAGGAGTAGCATTGGGAGCAATAGTTGTCATGAGTGTAGTTCTTGGACTAGGAGCATCATACGCTGCAAGACGACTAGGTGGTACACTCATCTACATTGGCGCAATCATCATGAATCTCCTCACATGGGGTATAGTACTAGTACTACTGGCAACAGGATTGATGACATTTACACAAGTAATTGCTGCATGGCCAATACTGATACCAGGAATTTTCACACTATTCATTACGCTCTTACTTTTCACAGTGTTTAAGGAGCGTGTTAGAAGAGCAGGTGAGATCATTAAACTTACGGGACAGGTGACACTAGATGAGAAAGGGACATTTGTGCCGACACTACTGACAATGATCTTCACTCTTGTATCTGCAGTCCTGTTCGCAGCAATCATAGTGAATTTCATGCCCTGGGTTCTTGCACCGGGTTATGAGTTTACTCTAGAAACAGACTGGCCAATGATTGTGGGAATAGTGGTCTATCTCTTTGTGACCATCTTTTTCTATAACTTCGCGTATTCTACAACCTCCGCAATCACCTATATCTATATGCGGGGTCGAGATCCCACTCTTGGAGATGGTGTCAAAGGCTCACTTGGTGTTCTTGGGGCTCTTGTTATACTTAGCATCATGAGTGTGATTGTTGCTTTAGTAAGAATAGCAATAAGTGCTATCGCAAGAAGGTCTCAAAGTGCGATTGGGAGAGGCGTCGGGGCTGCTGCATCAGGAATCATTGGTTGGGTCTGGGCGTTGGTCAATTACTTCACTATTCCAGCAATGGTTGCTGAAGAACTTAGTGCAACAAAAGCAATCAAGAGAAGTGCGGGAATGGTACGCAAGAACTTTGTTGATGTCATGATCAAAGAAACCGCAGTCCGTTGGGGTTTTGGCGTTCTCGGATTTATGATATTCATCGGCTTTGCTCTATTTGGAGCGTTATTTGGTTGGGTATACAGCAACGGAGACATCTACATGGCCTTGGTGTTCACAGGTGTCTTCATTGTCTTTGCATCAATACCAAGCACTCTCGTGCTGAGAACTTTTGATATCGTTTATGTCACTCTCCTATACGTTTTCATCAGACGCAAGGAAGGTGACTTTGAGGAAACAGCTATTCCAAGCTCAATGGGTAGAGAGCTAGAGAATGCTTACAATAGAGCTCGGAATCAAGGGTAGTGATTATAATATGTGTGGTGGCTTAAGGCCATCACACCTTTTTCCTTTCTCAAACTACACGGTCCATAAGAGTCTAAAGTAGTTTAGGTGTCCGAACAACGAGTGATTCTGATGGATCCAAAAACAGCTGCAGCAAACGCACTTGAATCTGTACTTGAAGCAAAGCCGGGAGAATCTATTCTAATCGTCACAGACGATGTTCGAATGGAAGTCGCTCATGCCTTTGCCGAGGGAGCACTGAGTCTTGGACTCTGGACACGCATGGTGATTCTTGACACTCAAGAAGATGTGTTTCGAAAAGAGCCACCAAAACACCTTATTGAAATGATGAATGCACCTAATCCGCCAGACATCTATGTTAACACTCTAAGAGGAATGGCTCAGGAAACACCATTTAGAATCAAAGTCATCAATCTTGAAACAAGGAAACGGCAATCCCGTCTCGGACACTGCCCGGGAATAACAATGGATATGCTCACCGAAGGTGCATTATCTCTGACCAGAGAAGAGAACGCAGATATGCAAAGAATTGCTAAATCGCTGCTAGCCATTCTTCAGGATGTTGATTCAGTTCACGTTACCTCCCCGTCAGGATCTGACTTCACATTTAGTGTGAAGGGACGTACTTGGTTCAGTGATACATACCTTAACTGGAAAGACATGAAGTGGATGAACTTACCAACAGGAGAGGTTCTGATTGGGCCAGTAGAGACCTCTATGCAAGGAGTTCTTGTCTGTGACCTAGCAGTGGGTGGAATTGGACCACTCAAGAAACCTATCACTATCGAGGCGAAAGATGGAAAGGTCATCAGAGTCGAAAGTACAGATAAAGAGGCACTAAGCATCGTGAAAAAAACACAAGACACAGATGAGATGGCAAAACACATCGGAGAGTTCGCTTTTGGACTCAATCCCAAGGCACGAATCGTGGAGGAGTTCCTTGAGAGTGAAAAAGTAGGGAATGCTATTCATGTTGCCTTTGGAAACAACAAGGACTATCCGGGAGTGACTGCTAACAACTCAGCGACGCATCAAGACTTTCTTGTAGACAAACCAACAGTGTCCGTGACCTACTCAGATGGGCGTACACGCGAAGTAATGAAAGATGGGAATCTGCAGATATGAAAATTAAGGCATTCTAAGAATTCTCAATGCATCATCTGCAGCTTCGCGATTAAAAATACTGATCAACAGAATTACCACCAAGGTACCTATGAAATACACCAAAATTGCTTC
>JBHLRC010000108.1:0-10625 GCA_048882965.1 Candidatus Thorarchaeota archaeon | reverse complement strand
CCGCTGTCAGGATCGCCAACGTCTTCATCGTAGACCCAACCGCATACCATACACTCGAATTTAGCCATATCAGTGTCACCGGTTTTTTCCTATCGTGTACGGATAAATTATCCGTGCGCAGGTCTAAGCTGAAGGGGATAAAAGGCTTCGGTTTCGTCGGAATGAGTGAAGAAGAAAGGGATGAGTTGTTTACTCATCCTCATTAGAGCTTTCTTCCTCGTCTGACTCATCAAATTCCTCTATTGGTTCTTCTGGAGCTTCCTCTTCAGCCACAGGAGTATCATCTTCCTCTGTGATAGGTTCTTCGGTGGTTTCTGGTTCCTCTTCATCAAGAGCAGGTTCTTCTTCAGTAACCTCAGGAATCTCCTCTGCAACTTCTTCTGGCGATGGAGCCTTTCTTGATATACGAACAAAGTTCAACTCCATTATCAATGCTACAACCGGGAACACAAAGAGCTTGATAGCATCTCCCGTAGCCCCAGCCAGTGCTGGGTCTCCAAATCCACTCAAGATCACACTAAACATAGCATCGACAAACATGTAGCCTGAAGCTAGGAAGAAAGTCGTAGTCGCTGCGAGTTCTTTGCTCAGCTTCCACCTAGTATCCATATCTGCTCTACTTGAGAGTGACCGGCCTATCCCGCTCATTGTGTAGAGAATAAAGATCACCGATATTGATATGCTGACCAAATCCAGTGCTGCATCAAATCCCTTCATCACATTGTATATGAAATACGCTGAATAGAAGGAAACGAAGAGTCCTAAGAAGACAATGTTGCTTGCGGTTGACTTGTCCCTCTCAGATAACAATATCCACCCATTAATGAAGTTGAATCCTGCGGCTAGGAGCGCCCCAAGAAAGCCAACAATTATCCAGAGTGGGGCTGTTCCAAATATAACCCAAGAAACAATGAATGCTCCAATAATGACTAGATAGTTTACAATGTATATTATGCTATATAGCAATCCAACGAGCTTTGACTTCTTCTCAATTGCCACACTCTCTGCATAGCCAAGTGAGTTTCTCGCAGCAAAGTATGACTGGAAACCTATCCAACCTAGAAAACCTATACCAATGAACAAAATGTTGAAGAAAACGCGGACTAGAAGCATCACAGCCAAGATGAATAGGCTAACTACAAGCCAGATTACGGTGAAGATTAATGAACGAACATATGATTCTTCAACTACAACGAATTTTGTCAATCCCAAGAGAGCGAGAAATGCAGTAATCAAGAAGAAAGTTGGAAAGACTCCTCCGGCGAAAAGAGTTAAGCCTGCCAGAGCAGGTACTGCGACAGCCAAGCGTTCATAGAGCGTAATCAGAAATGCTCCGATAATGAAGACCAGAGTGAGCCATCTTAATTTCCTCGATGAGAAGAATAGTTTCAAACCTTCAATGAAGTTAGTAAGTACAGGTATTTCCAATGATATGTCCTCCTCAGACGCAGTTTAACTGATATCTTATCCCTATTTATTTTTGAGTATGTGAAGAATTTCTTCCTCTAGGGTTTCTTTCACTGTAGGTTTTTCAATCACCGTACCTTTCAAGTTCCCATCTGAGTCATAGAAATTCAGCCAAGGTATGGCGGTCACACCCCATTCATTAATTTCTGGAGGTGATGGTGGAACTGCCCATTGACGATTAGGGTCGAGAGGGGCAGTCTTGATTTTACTGAAGACCAGCACCTCAAGCCCTAATTGTTCTTCTAATTGCAGCAAAACTGGCATGGCTCTTTTGCAGTCTCCACACCAAGCCGCACTAAAGACCACTAATGTCAGATCCTTAAGAATCTCCTTTAGATTGTCGACCGCTTTCTCATCAAGTTTGTATGTATTATAGACTTCAAGGAATTTTTCCTTATCCTTGTCTTTTAGGCTGTCTATGTAATCCCGTACATTTGTTGTACGTGATCTTATTTCGTAGAGGTCCACCATATCCATTTCAGCCTGAGGTATCCTTCTAAAAGCTTCGATAGGTGCGTCTACATAAGCCTGATAAGACTCTGACATTTCTTTAACCATGTTCATCTTGGGACCGGTGAGCTTAGTGTCTGTAGAGCTTTACAAGGCAATTTTAGTCGGGCCTCCTAACGTTGGCAAGTCAAGTCTAGTCCGACGATATCAGAGTGATGAGTTTAGAGAGACCCATACTGCAACGATCGCTGTAGACCTAAGTGTGTCCACTTTTGAATTTCCTGAAGGTCGTGTCGTTCTCACAATTGCTGATATTGGTGGCCAGGAGACCTTTGCTGGACTCAGGAATCAATTCTATCAAGGTGCACATCACCTTATCATGGTATATGATGTCACAGAACGTTCAACATTCGAACGCATGACTGATCTATATGAGGCTTTAACTGAGAACATCTGTATCCAGCGAGAGAAATTCTTGGGCGGATCTCTTGTAGCAAACAAGTCCGATATGAAAGATGAAGCTCAAGTAACATCAAAAGACGGACAGTTGCTAGCAGACATATTGACTCTCAAGTTCTTCGAAACTTCTGCAAAGACAGGGATGAATGTTAGCGAGTTATTTCACTTTGCTGCTGCTGAGTCACGACGATTACATAGCAAATTGTGATTGACTGATTACTGGGTTGCTGCTGTCATCCTGCAATCTTGAATTCTCATCGTAGGTATTATCGTTGGAGTTCTTACCTCCCACCAGAAAATCTGACTTCTATCATTGCCTAGTGCATCGATATTGGAAAGCATTCGCATTGTATTATCACTAATGCGCATGTTCTTGATGGGTTTCATTTTCCCTTTCTCTACTAGAAACATTGCATCTCTTGGGATAGTTGAGAAATCCCCAGTCTGTGAGTTTTGGAAACGTGTATACCAATTGCATGTCACATATATTGTTGGTCGGCTGACGTCCAGTAATTCTTCGATTGTGTGGTCACCGTTCTCAAACACGATGTTTGATGGGGCTGGCATAAGCATCTTCATCTGCCAACCTATAAGACCTGAATTTCCTGTACTATCAGTTTCGAACATTCTAGCTGTGGTTGTATTGTGAATATATGATTTCAGAACACCATTCTCAAAAATATTGGTTTTTCTGGATGGCGTTCCTTCCCAATCGAATCTTCTACTTGCTAGTCCTCCATCAAATAACGCATCATCAGCAGCTGAGACAAAATCTTGTGCAAGTTGCTCTCCAATCTTATCACCAAGAGGAGATTGACCGATTAGGATAACATATGGATTTGCGAGTCCAGGAATAGTACCGATCACATTTGCGGCTATTGTCGGTGATAGCACTAGGTCATAGGTCCCGGGTGTTCCTTGCACTGCACCCCTTGCTTGTTTAGAAAGACCACCAGCTTTCTCACCTGCAACAAACATCTCTTCTTTTGCTTTAGATGGTTTAATTCCGCAACTCAAACCTTGCCCCGAGTAATCAAGTTCGTCTTGAAATGCTCTAACATTGAGATCGTACTTTGTCTTTTTCTCTGCTCCCTCCGGACCGTTACCAGACCTGAAGAAGATTTCAGACCTATCAAATCGCAAAGCACCTGCGACGCGCTTAGCACCGGATGTGAGTGCCTTGTCAATGACTGTATTGATGATACCCGGTGCATCTTCGACGAAAGAATCGAATTTGTCATCGTATTGACTCTTTAGGTCGGGGTATGACTGAATGTTCTCTTCAATACCTGCAAAGAACTGAGAATCAGGTAGAATCTGACTGAATGAAACTGCATCCTTCACGACTTTTTTCACATCTTCTTTAGTAGAAACAGGACGTTCCGTGAAGCCGGTCTTGGCACCCTTAACAACTACGAAGAGCTGAAGTTGTAGCTGTTCCCACCTCTTACTGATATCAATCGCATTCTGAGAGAATCGAATTTGAGAACCACTAGACATTATCCCTCGTGCAATGATTGCATCGGTCTTCTTCCTCCCAAAATCAACGGCATAGTCAACAAGCTCCTTCAATTCACTCATTAACCAACACCTCCCAATCTAATATTTCGGAATCTCAACTCGCCTCCCCCAGCATAAACAGGTACGCCTTGAGACGGGTCGCCTTTTCCACAGGTCCCTGGGAATGCAAAATCAAGATTTTTCGAAACAGCATCAAGGGCTGAAAGGAGACCTACACTCGTCGTTTCCATTATCGGTCTTTTAACCATGGTATCTGTAATCTCTCCATTCTTGATAAGATAGGCTTCGGAACCAGTGTACTTAGACTGGTACCGCCTATCATCAATGTTCCATTCTTTGAAACCTCTCATGTAAACCCCATATTTCACGTCTTCCACCAGTTCATCGAACGAGTAATCACCTGGTTCAAAATAGGTATTAGCCATTCGAATGATTGGTTCTCGATTATATGCTATCGAACGAGCTGCAGCATTTGATTCCATTCCGAATTGTGCTCCAAATTCTCGGTTTAGCAGTGGTTCGTTTAGGATTCCGTTCTTAATCAACACACGTTTCCTAGCTTTTACTCCCTCATCATCATAGAGGTAGAATCCTGAGGTGTTCGGAACCGTAGGGTCTTCACTTATGTTGACGGTATCTGATCCAACTCTTGATTCCCCAATCTTGAGGTCTCTCCAGAAACTTTCTCCTGCTTGGGCACCTTCTCTCCCTCTGATCCTATCTCCCTCACTGGGATGTCCAACATTCTCATGCGCAATGATACCAGCAACCTCTGGTCCGACAATCATGTCCACAGGCTTTGTCAACAAATCATCTATTTTGACCGCCTGCTCTGCGGCTTTCTTTAACCTCTCTACCTCGTCTTTCACTCTCTCGACAAGTTTGGTATCCGCTATACGTTCCCATCCTCCTGCAAGTGTTAGATCTAGATACTTCTGTTCTGACCCCCCTGTTGATTTAGCAGTAAGCATAGAATACATCAAGATGTACGATAGTTGGCCCTCCAATCGGGTGCCTTCACTTGTTGTTAGGTACTTGTCCATCACTTTGAGATTGATGAGAAAGGTGTAAGCAGCCAATCCCTCCATTTGCTTGTTAACTTCAGTAGCCAACTCCATCATGGTTCCCATGTCAACGTCTCTGAGAGATTGCTGTGCCTTCATCTCCCATTTTTTCTGGTTAGATACTGGTTTACCCAGATCTATCGGAGTCTTCCTCTTCGAATTTTTCGCCATCTTGTAAGCGACAGTGATTGCTTCTTCTGCTAGTTTCTTCTCAAATCTGTCAAATGACGCAAATCCAAAACTGCCATCTACCAGTACTCGAACTCCAATCCCTGTCAACGGAGAGTAGCCTCCTGAAACTGGTTGTCCATTTCTATAAGCAAGTCCTCTTGTAGTATCTCTGACATACCTTGCTTCTATATAGCTAGCACCAAGTTTACTGCCATATTCTACGCAATAATCAGTCAAATCGTACTCTTCATTCAAAATAGGCACCATGATGTTACCAAACTAACCTAATGATAAACACTGTGAAACAAGATACCTTACCCAATAGTTCAAAACGCATTACTATCTGCTGCAGCTCAGGTCCGGACTATGATTGAGCAAGTGAACCGTCAGAAGTGGATGGCAATCTATGCGTTTCTTATTATTGACGTCATACAGATTGTCTTTGTTTCAATGCTAACTATTGGCAACCCGATTTTTGTTCTAGGATTTGATCCAGCAAATTCGGATCCCATTATCTCGGTTTCGTTGTTTGTTGGAATAGGTCTAATGCAGATTATGATGCTCTATGTGTCAGCTTCTCAGATGCTACGGCAGAAAGACTTGGTTAAGCTATATCCCGACTACAATGAGGAGTATACTTGGAGAGGGAGATATTCTCGTGATGAAATCGTCAAATGGATTCAGGAATTAGCAAAGAAAAGCAATGTGAAGGTTGATAAAATCTACCTGATGAATTCGCCGCTACCTAATGCATTCACTTTCAGTTTACCATTACTTGGAGCTATTGTTACCGTTCACAGCAATACATTAGATGTGTTGAATGAAGAGGAAGTTAAGGCTATCATAACTCATGAACTTGGGCATATAGCAAATCGCGATTCTCTTGTCCAAATATTGTCAAGGATGCCCTCTTTCTTTATAGATTTGATATACCTCTACATTTACATTGTTCTTGGTGTTTCTGTACTAAGTTCAGTATTTCTCGATTCGAACTTTACGCTGGCTGGAATACGACTTGCTGTACTTGGTGGCTTCTTCCTTCTTTCAAGAATTCTCACGATAGTATCAAAATTGTTCATGCAGAAGGCATCTCGTTCAGCTGAATTGATGAGTGACTATCACGCAGCATCAGTACTAGGACACGAAGCTACAATAAACGCACTTATTCGATTGGGTCAGCGAGTTGAAACGATAACTGCTTTGATTGAAGAGGTTCGTTGGCTAGAATCATTGAATCCTGAACGGACTGGGACTATTTCCAATGCTGAACTTATGCGAATAATTACTCAATATCCACTGGATGGAATTGATGAAGTTAATGCGCGACAAGTTGCACCTGGAGTCTTCCTTTCTACACGACTGAAGCATATGCGTGAAGTGTATGACCTGCAATTATCTGATGAGCAAATTGAAACCGCAGTCAATGCAGCTATTCCAACGCTGCTGAAGAAACGCGATGAAGCTAAACCAAAGGTTGAACCAGAGGCTGAGGAAAAGAAGATTGATTGGAGAGAGGTCGATTATAATGAGGATAGACGACTTTCGTCAGAGGAGCTTACAGAACTTCTAAAAATACTCCGAGAAAATCCACGTAAGATGCTCTTTGACAACGAAGTTGGTGTGAACCTCCTGATTCTTGATCATCCCAATTTTCGAAGACGAGTTCTTTTCATTGCTGAGGAATTTGGTCTATAGGCGTAACTGCAATCTCCCCTTTCATCCGCTCAGCTTCGTTAGGATTCAGTCCTCTCAGGGATGATATAATAGCTGAAACAATTAAGAGAGCTGTGAATATCAATATTGTAAATGCAACTGCTTGACCATAGCTGGCTGAAAAGATTGCTCCTGAGGTTAATCCACCTGGATTAGTGATGCTAAAGAATATGCCAAAGATAGTTGTTACCACTGCAGTTGCTATTGAGAATCCCGATGTCCTTGCAATATTGGTAAGAGCACTGACAACGCCCATGTACTTCTTAGGTGCTGCTGTCATTATGAAGTTCCCATTTGCTACACTGAAGAACGACAGACCTGTTCCCATTATCGCAACTCCAATAGCCATTAGTAATATATTGGGAATCGCCAATGCAACGAATACAAGTCCTGCTAATTGAACGAGAAGTCCAATTACAGTTTGATACTTCGCCAACCACCTTTCTGAAATAAAACCCGCGATGGGACCTGTCACTGAAATCATGATTGGTTGAACCATAAGAAAGAATCCTGTTAGTGACTGATTAAAACCGAGTGCTTCTTGAAGATAGAAAGGTAGTAGAAACGAGATTGGCACCATAGCCATGTATGCGAAAAGTGCGGAGAAGATACTTGTTGAAATTCTCTTATCTCTCAACACTCCTATCGCAATAATTGGTGAGTGGTACGAGCCCTCTCTAAGGAGAAGGGTCAAGAATGCAATCAGGAACCCCTCAATCATTAGTATACCAATACCAAATGTAATGTTTGTAACCACTGTGAAGAAATAGATCATGATGAATAGGAAACTGAAGAACAGAATAGCTCCTTGTGTGTCAAACTTAATTTCTTTCACTGGATCTGTTTCTGGTACAACGAATTGAACAACTAAGAAACCAATGATCCCAATTGGTAGGTTGACTAGAAAGATACTTGGCCACCCATAGAACTGGCTCAAAAAGCCACCCAAAACAGGACCAAAACCAAGAGCTGCTGCTAGCACAATTGAGTTCATGCCAATTGCACGGCCTCGGTTTTGTGGTGTCGTGAAATAGGTTACAAGCGCTAGGCCATTTGCTGAAAGCATACTTGATCCAAGTGCTTGAAAAACACGGGCTGCCACAAGCATCTCAAGACCTATTGAGATTGCACACAAGAATGAACCCGTTATAAAAACCAACATGCCCAGCTGGAACACTCGTGTCTTTCCTAGTCTGTCCCCAAGTTTTCCCATCAATGGCATAGTAGAGGTGACAATCAACAGATATGCAACTACTACCCATTGGATAGCTGACATTGCTACTCCTAGACTATCCTCCATAGTCACGAGAGATACATTGACGATTGATGCGTCCAACGCACTCAGAAAAACACCGAAACTTGTTGCTGCCACAATCTTATATGGTCCCGGCATCGATGGCTGGGGATTTGGTTCGGTGTGTGGGTTCATCTATGTGCCATCTTCTGTTAGTTCTGTTGATGCTGTATCTTCGTCAGTCAGTTTCAAAGCCTTAATTGCCTTTGTGGTTAGGTACGAAAGGGTTTTTTTGTTCAATCAGGACCTGTTCCTCATGCCTGATTGGGAGGATTTACTGAAGCAAGCAAAGGAAGATGTACTCCTTGCTGTTGAGCTATGGGGGCATGTACTAAAGGAGACCTTTGGTCCTAGGTTGAAATATGCCTATGCAAAAGGATCTGCTCTCAAACAATGGGACTCACTTGTGGATTATGTTCCCGTTTTGAGTGACTTGGATATGCACATCATGCTTACTGATTCAGGAGATATGTTTCCCAGTGACGCTCTTGGTTTTTCTTCATCAATCAATGTTGCAAGACAATTCGAAGAACGATTCCTAAAGGCGCGACCTGATCATCTGCACATCCCTCGAGCACAGATAGTGCACCTCAATCCTACTCTGGATGATCCCTCTTTCATTCTTCCCTTGGTTTCCGAGGTTCATGTGATGGTAGGATCTCCAGTGGATGGTAAGCTCCCATCAGATGATGAGATCAAAGCCCTCGATTTGAAAGAGCTCCAAGAGTGTGCTATCTATCTTCAAGACCTCCCACGCCAGGCTGTTGACCGCGTAGGTCTCGACTTCTGGACTATGCTCCGTCGGATTAACTGGAGGGTTTCCCCATCACCAATCAGACTCTTGACACAAATTCATTCCGCTCCACTCGAGGTGTGGAAGTGGAACCGAACACGAATTTCTCAGGAGCTAAAGAAGAATGGTTATGATTCCTTGGTGTCATCATATCGTAAATACTACGAAACAGGTTGGGAGCTCTTCTTTTCAGGCTTTTCAGATTATGGCAAGCTCAGAGAAATCGTGATTCACGGCTATGATGTTCTCCACAAGTGTGTCACATCGATATAGAATGAAGAATTAGTTGAATAAGATGTACCCTACCAGAAGAGGCCTATCCATTTCTGTGACAGGTCGTTTACGAGTCTCTCTCTTGGTGAATGATGTATTTTGAAACATTACGACTTGATAACTCTCGCTCGATTCGCATAACATGAACTGAAATCGCTGACTGTGCATTCTTGAGTGACACAAGGCTCAGTCTAAGATCGTTATCGGAGGCTGCTTTGACTCTTTCCGGAATAAGAGTTTGAAATCTCAAATGTTTGTGAAGGCTTAAGCTTTCTGTCGTTTCAATCACCACTGTTAAGTGCATATGCACTTGTTTCATTTTGTATATGATGCAGATAGTAAGATAAGTTCTTGTTTTCAAAATGTAATGCTTTGGTTACAAAAAGTAATCTTGAAACTTGCTCTTTGTGACCAATCTTCTATAGTGTCATACTTTGTTTTCTTTTTGGAAGTTTTCGGACATCTTACTACAGGTTATGTTACAAATTGTAACTTAATCGTTTTTTTCGTATAAATAATATTTTTATCATTGTGTTTTGAATTATGATTTGAAATCCGGAGGCTTTTCAATTGTCTGATGTTGACTTTCAACCACGAATTATTGCGTTCCTCTGTAACTGGTGTAGTTACGCCGGCGCTGACCTTACAGGAACCAGTCGAATCCAATACTCTCCTAATGTCAAGGCATTGCGAGTGAATTGCTCAAGCCGAGTCGATCCAACCTTTATCATCAAAGCTCTGATGTCTGGAGCAGATGGTGTACTTGTAGCAGGTTGTCATCCCGGAGATTGTCACTACAAGTCTGGTAATCTCTATACACGACGGAGAGTCATGATGTTGAAAACACTTCTTGAGACCATAGGCATACCTCCAGACAGGTTGCGTTTGGAATGGGTGTCAGCATCTGAGGCAATCAAGTTTGCTTCAGTGGTAGATAGCTTTGTCAAAGAGATCCAAGAACTCGGTCCCAGTACAATAGGAGGGAATTGAATGGTCGATTATGAAGCAGCAATCTGTCCATATTGCAGCTGTGGCTGCGGAATCTATCTTGTGATTGAGGATGGGAAGATTATTGGGCAAGAACCGCAGAATGAACACCCAGTGAATGAGGGTGGTAACTGCCCAAAGGGCAGAAATGCTTACCCATTTCTCTATGCTGAGGACAGGCTAACGACTCCAATGATACGAAAGAATGGTAAGTTGGTGGAAACCACTTGGGATGAGGCTTTAGACTTAATTGCCTCAAAGCTGAAGAAAGCTGAACCCAATGAGTTTGGACTTCTCGCCTCTGGTAAGAACACCAATGAGGATGCGTATGTTCTGCAGAAGTTCACACGTGTTGTGATGGGTACGAACAATGTTGAGTTTCGAAAGGGACACGCAGAAAACATACCACTTCAGGATGAATTTGCAGATGTTA
>JBHLRC010000107.1:0-10746 GCA_048882965.1 Candidatus Thorarchaeota archaeon | reverse complement strand
AACTCCGATTACTGGTCGATCTGTAGGAATAATCATTGAGCCCTGGGCCATTCCGATAACAATACCGATGATAGTATCCGGAGTTTTTGGGTCATTAACAACGTACATGCCTCGCCTTTCTTCATACCCGTTTTCCTCCAAGCGTCTAAGTGCATCGGCTAGATTTGCCCTGTGTTGATGAAGAAGGGTCTTTCCTTGTGCAAATGCATCAGCGTCCCTCATACACACTCTAACACCTACTTCAGGTTCTCTATTTCTCCCACATGCGTTCAATAGAGTTGAGAATTCCTTTGCACTGCGCATTTCAGATTTTGGGGGTCGGTGTGTAAGAACAATCGTGTCCCCGATTATCCCTTGGGCTACTCTTGGGTCAGGGTAATGTTCCAAAACTACTTGGATGATTCCCTGAATCGCTCGTTGTTTTTCTTCTGGTTCAAGATCAACCCACACTCTCCATTCATCACCAGATTTCAAATCGATATCGAGATCCTGGAAAAATGCATAACATGCCTCCTCAGCTCCTGTCAGACCCGGAAGATATGGATCAGTCGCATATTTGAGGAGCAATGCTAAAGGCCGAGTGTGAATACCAAAGAAGGTCAGGTCTCTCATCACTTCAAGATAACCAAAATCAATACCTAGTTCTACTATCTCTTTGTTCAGACCTACAAAACCTCTGCCATAGTAATCTTGGAGGTCTCCTGTTGCCCCAACAATCGCAAGCTCTGAGAGATCAATGTTGTTCTGGGAAACCTGCACAGCAAGTAGAAAAGCCAATCCGGCTCCTGAGATGTCATAACTGCCACTCATCCCATGTTGATGTGGATTTACTTCAATCAATTTTGCCTTGTTGTTCTGTTTTACTAATTCTTTTGGAGGGAGATGATGATCTAGAACTATGACCGTGTTTACTCCTTCACTGTCCAAGATATACTCCTTTACAAGAGATATTTGTCCAGATCCAAAGTCACTGAATATCACTACATCCGGCTTATACTCACGAATATCTTCAGCAATCTGGACTATTGTTTCTGAGTTAATCTGATGTATATTCTTCCATTTGTACTCCTTACCTTCCCGTTCGAGCATCAGTGCGATGATTGCTAGAGCTGATATACCATCAGCGTCGATGTGTGAAAATGCAAAGACCTTCTTCGAATTCTTAACACTCATAGCTGCGTCATGTAGTAAACTGTTCATATCTTCTGGTAATGATTCAGCTAAAGATTCCATTTTTCCCCAATAGATTCTCAACTAGTGGATAATATAAGTTGGCCGCTCTTTCCTAGCGAGTGAGAGAAGCTCGGTGTTACTCAGTTACTCGCATCACTCTCGATAAAGCTAGAAATGCAACCAAAAATATACTCGCTATTGCGGCAAGTGTCTTTGCTACTTTTTGCCAACGTGTTAGTGGAATCTCCATCTCTCTTAGTTCGTTGGTTATTTTCCTAAGATAGACTCTACGTTCTGTGTACAGCGCTTCTTGGTCGTCAATGGTAGAAGAGTAATCAGTCCAGCTTTGGTAGAGTGGTTCTTCAGGATTAGTATTAAGCCACTCATTCCATTGTTCTAATATCTCTTCACGATGAGGCGAGGGGAATCCATTGATTATTTCACGGACTCGACTCTCCCAGTCATCTGGTAATGTCATATCTTATTTGGCTCCTCATTTTTACCGGCAGAGGGACAATAATTGTTTCATTTCCGTTGATTATTAAGTGTTGACTGTTCGCGCGCGAATTGTATATCTAGTGATATCTTGCGTTATTTCTCCTTAAATCAATCCAAAGGAGTAGTACTTCTGCCTTTTTGGCAAATAACAACTATCTCATCTTTGAGAGTTCTTTACTCCACTCTTTGATATCGGTACGAAGTTTTGCGAGATCTGATGGACTAATTGTGTCAACCCTTCCATAGGTCCGAAGAATTCTTGTCCAACGTTGCATCTTTACGACAAGAGAGCCAGCAGCTCCTTTGCTCTCAAGAATGTCTGCTGATTCATTGATTCTCTGTGCTAGGTCACTAGCAATCACACCCTCCCGTACTTGAGTTTCAAGTGTATCTAGGACGGATTGGAGATTGGATACAGCACCTTTGTCAGTGACGCTTGCCCCTCCAGATTGTACGGGGGCAACATGACCTAACTCTTGTACGATTTTGATTAGCTCATCAAGTCGCTCGGTATTTGCATTGACAGCGAGAGTGATTTCTGATGTGCTATTTTGTACTTCTGTAATTCCAGAGATGACATCAATCATTCTGTTTAGCATCTGTGTGAGTCGCTCAATGGCTCCATTGATTTCTGTGAGCTTTGCTCTAACATAGGTGTCTTCTTCGCTCATTGTAATCTCCTCGAACTGGAGGGTGTCTTTTATAGCATGGAATGCCATGTCATCATAATCTTTGAAAATTAAGCTTTCTGTGTTGTTTAATGTGGAGTATATTATGCTTCATAGGTCCATAACCGAATACTAATATCCATGATTCAGTGGATGTTTCAGTGTTTAGAGGTCAGAAAAAGTGTATGTCGTTAATTTCAAAGAACGCGAAGAAACTCCAGTTGAAATGGCTGAAAGTAAGGATGTCTATATGCGTTGGTTAGTAGGCAGACGAACTGGGGCAAAGACATATGCTATGCGACATTTTGAGATCAAACCTGGTGGAATCATCCCTCTCCACTCACATGCTGAAGAACATGAGATCTTTGTGCTTGAAGGAGAAGCCAAGTTGATTGGTCGTGAAGAGACTGTGGTTGCGAAAAAAGATGATGTTGTATATGTCCCTTCAGACGAACTGCATGGCTATGACAACACAAACGGCACCAAATCATTTCGGTTCATCTGTGTGATACCACTTCTCAATAGGGAGTAGGTAGTTTTTTCTTGCAGCCACACTTGCCAGTAGTGGAGTCAGTATGATGAATCTACGCGACAAGAAGCTCTGGGTTTTCGATATAGATAATACTCTCATCCAGGATGTTGAACATCCAATACCATTTACTGATGCAATAAATTTCTGGAACGCATTGGTTGAGAAAGGATATGAGCTCGCAATTCTCACAAACGTCGGGCGTCTCTCCTCGAGACAGGTCAACCAAGCCCTTTTAGAAGCTGGTTTTGAGATTCCTGTAGAGCGGGTATTCACGGCAGGAGCAGCAGCAGCAGCGTATGTACACAATAGGTCTCCAGGAGCAAGATGCTTTTTGATTAGTGAAGGCGGGGCTCAAGAGGATTTTGTCGCTAGAGGACTGGATGTAACTAACAACCCCCCCATAGATTATGTTGCTGTAGGCGCTGATCGCGGGATGACCTTCAAGGAACTAAACTTCGCCACAAAAATGGTCAAGGAAGGTGCCACTCTTATTTGTATAAGTGGAAGCCGTGACTATCCTGGTGTCTACCTTGGCGATGAGGACACTTTCATAGGTGAAAGGTCAATCGTTGCTGCGATTGAACATGCTACTGGAGTAGAGGCAATTATCGTTGGTAAACCATTGCCTGAAATTGTAATTGAGTCTGTCCGAGCTTTAGATCACACAGTGAGTGATGCTGTTATGGTTGGTGATAACCCACGATCTGACATAGCCGGAGGCAATGCTGCAGGAATGATAACAATACTAGTCCAGCGTGATCAAGAAAACATAGTAGAATTTGATTCTGGAGAACTTGATACTGAACCAACACTGACAGTGAAGGCTCTTGACGAACTGATTTCGAAAATCTAAGACTCCAGTAATACTCAAAGGGATACACTAAGAGTCATATTTCATGCCAAAGATTCGTTTTGAGGTTGATCGACCCGGCTTGAGTGTTGGAATGATTATTCTTGATGATTTAGATGTCGGACAGTCATCAGTTTCTTTTGAAGAATATGAGAAAGAACTCTTTGAGGAGATTCGATCTCACCTTACACTTGAGGCCGTAAAGGACGACCCAATCTTCCGGTCATATCGAGACCTCTATTGGACCTTCGGGATGGACCCAACAAAACAGAGAGTATCAAGTGAAGCTGTACTTAGAAGAATTCTCAAGGGCTTGAACTTATGGCGAATATCCGATATTGTTGATATCATCAATCTTGCCTCGGCTTATCATAAAATTCCAATCGGGCTTGTTGATGTTGCTAATTTGAAAGGTGACCTCGTAATTCGTATTGCGCATAAAGGAGAAGTTTTCCAGAGAATAGGTGGTACGTCCATAGTGTGTCGTGGTCGAGAGATTGTCGTAGCAGACGATGAGAAGATTGTCTGTTTCGGTTATGCTACACACGATTCAGAGCATACCATGATAACCAAAGCCAGTAGAAAAGCGCTCGTACTGCTTTATGGTTCGGCAGAAGTTTCAGAGAAGCTGCTAAATGAGGCTATCAAAATCACAATTGACATGATAGATCAATGGCTTGACTGCAAAGTGTCAGAGCCACTGATCTTCTTTTCAAATACTTAGAATTCAAGGAATGGTTGTCCAAGCACAATTCTCTCAAGTAAACTATTCTTACTTGCGCTATTCACCATTTGTTCGAACTGTTTCTTCAAACGTGCTTCATCAACATAAGCGGGTTCTTTGATTCCCATGCTCTCAATCACCAACGAGAGCATGTATTCAAACTCATATCTGAGATAGTCCACTTTTCGAGTCTTGCCGCCTCGGGTCACTTCCTTCTTTATCTTTCTAGCCAATCCCTGTTTCACTGCTTCTCGGGTTTCAGTCAAATAAAATGACATCGACTTTTCGTAATGGAGTTCTCCCCGTTTGACCAGCTCCTTCAAGAATGGGAGCCCAAATGTCCTTCTGGCAATCGCTTCAATACGTGCGACAAATCCGTTAATGATATCCTCATAGGACAATAAGCCAGCTTGGCCTTTGGTTTCAAAAACCTTGTCAGTTGGTTTGGCATTCTTGAACTTCTCTTTCTTTGCAGCTAGGAACCGTTCCCTCTCTTTTCTTGCAGCTTCATCAGCAGCTTTCTTTTCCTCTTCTAATCGTTTTCTCTCAGCTTCTTTTCTCGCTTCTTCGAGTTGCTTCTGTTTCTCTAGTCTCTTTCTTTCTCGCTCTTCAGCTTCTCGTTTTTCCTGAGCAAGACGTTCCTCCTCTAGTTTCTTGAGGATCTTTTCTTGTTCGGCTCGTAGCTTTTGCATGTGTTTCTGAACATCTTTCTCAGTGAGTGTGATATGTTTCGTAAGTAACCAGCGAACTCCTATATGGTTCACCTTTGGTTTGAGGTCTGCTGACGAGAAGATGAAATTCGCAGTCTGTTGACCTGGGAGTTGAGTAATGATTTCTTCAGACTCCTTCTCACCTGCAATAGGTTCTAGAATTCGTTCAAGAACTTTGAGTGATTGCTCACTGCTAATTCTTCCAGCAGAGATTGTGTTGAACTGCTCAAATGCTTTGTAGTCGATATCCTTTGGGCTCTGTGTAGCAATCAGACATTCGACTCCATACTTACGTGCTTGACGGAACAGAAGCAAAAAGGTTTCTTTGGGTCCTGGTGCCTTCATACCTGCTGGTATGAATGGAGCCGCTTCATCTTGAAATATAATCAAACGCGGTTTTTCAGTGAATCCTTGCCTGAGCATCCATGAATAAAGTTGGTTCAAAACAATAGCAATGAAGAAATGTTTCTCCTCTTCACTTCGAAGTGTCTTAAGGAATATCACATTGATTGGTGTCTTACCATTAACGGGTTTAGTGAGATAGTCAAAATCGATGTTGCCTTCTTCTTTGAAGAGAAGTTGTGATGAGCCCACTGTCAGACTCCTGATTCGAGTAGCAAGTGTTTGCCTTTCAGAGAATTTCATGAAAGGTTCGAGATCGACACCTACAGTTTCCTTATCAGCTACAAGTAAGTCAGCAAGCTCTGAAAGTTCATCAACATCTGTCTTCTCAGATTCCCAGATAGTCCTTAGCAATTCATAGACAGCCGCGAATGCCTTTCCTTCCCAAGATCTTGAGAGACCTGCTACTTTCATCAAGACTTTTACTAGAGTCCTTGCGGAGTTGTCTAGTAATCGGATGATGTCATCTTGATCTGCATCTCTATCAGGAAGTTTTAGTGGATTGATTGAGATGGCGAGACCCTTACTACTCGCAGGGGTGTAAACTCGTACGATGACCTTATCCATATACTCCTTGAGTCTTTCAGGCGGAACTCCTTTTGACTTCAGCTCAGAAGGGTCTCCAGGAAGCATCAGAGATGCGATATCTCCTTGTGGGTCAAAGGCAAGGACTGGTATGCCTCGCATCGACGCTTCTTCCAATATACATTTGGACAGAACTGTTTTTCCTGATCCTGTAGAACCGAACACTCCTCCATGTCTGCGCAGGAGATCCACGCTAATCTCGAATTTCTCTTCGGTTCTTTTACCTTCCTCATCAAGTTTGAATCCTAGCCAGAGCTTGTCTGCCATGTCGAACCACCAATCATCTTGCTATCCATTTTCTAGTTTTATGAGCCTTTCCAGTATTGTATAAGTCATAAAAAGAGAAAGAATGGATGGAATCGTTTCCATCCAATCTATGTTTCTATTCTCCTACAGGTTCATATCTCCTTCCGAGGAAGAACACAATGATTACAACTAGAGCCAATGCAAGTACAAATAGAGCTCCAGCTGCCCAACCATAGGAAAATGTATTCTTAATTACGCTCAAGACAAGGTATACACCTGCCATGATCACACCTAGAACAAGTGAAACAAGCATGAACCGAGAGGTCATCTCTTTTACTTGTCCGGTTTCAGCCCCTTCAGCAATTTTACTACCGAAGAACACGAATACAAAGAGGAATATGTATGCAATAACAATCATTGTACCCATATCAAATAGGTAGCCTTGTGTGATTGCATCTATACCATTTAGTAATCCATAGGTTAGTAGAGTACCAAGTGCGTGGATGTAAACAAGCATGTTTGAAACAAGCTTGTCATCTGGATGTACAAACCCTGTTATTTCGGTAAATGTGTTAACTATGCTGATAAGCAAAACAACTCCCAAGACCACAAGTGCGCCTAACCAGATGTAAAATGGATAGAGCAGCTGTTCTGGTGTTGCAGAAACTGAATCGAGGATATATTTCACTATGATTGTGAAACCGAGTGCTGCAAGTCCAATTCCAGATAGAAAGTTTCCGATAGTCGTAACCCTAATCATTATCTCCTCCATGAGGTAGAGTGACTAGCACACACTGGAGCCAGTTTCTATTAACTCTTTGCAGTCCACCAAAATAAGAAAGTCTTCATTTGCTGAATAGAAAATCCGGGTAGGATTGGTGAAACTGTCTTTCAATCGGTGTGGAAAGACAATTGTCAGCAAAGATACCATTGTTAGATGTGACTGGTGTGTGCCTCTTGAGAGTAATGAATGGTACACATCGAAATCTGGAGGAAGTTACTACTCGGACATTTGCATGGCTGCAACAAACGAATCTCACACATACAAAATTGGATTTTCGAATCAACTAGGCTCCTCTAAACTCACTGGTGTTGCTTCCTTTAGAAAATAAGTACCAATGCATGCGATCGCAATTAGAACAGCGACAAGAACCGCTAAACCCGGGAAAAGACCTCCCATTTGATAAGCAACCTCTGCAGTAAAAGGACCAATTATCATTCCTGAGCCGAAGAAAATGCTATAGACCCCCATAGTACTTCCACGAGATTCCTCGCTTGAAATGTCTGTGAGATATGCCAATGCTGCTGGTGGGAATGATCCTGCTATGAATCCAAGAATCGGTAAAACAGGCCAAATCGACCATATCAATTCGAAGTGATCTGCATTAGCAACAAGGAGGTAAGATAGAAGGCCAAATCCTATCAATCCCGTCACGATGAATGGTCGTCTCAGCATTAAGTGGTCTGAGAGGTGTCCCATAACGATGATTCCTATAATTAGTGATATGCCTAGCATTGCAAAGAGGATTAGCATATCAGTCGCAGTTAGGGAAAAGTAGTCCTCGATAATCTGTTTTAGTTTTGAGATCATAATGCCATAAAGGGAGATGATTGGGATGTACACTGGAAGCATAAGTTGAATCCGCCTATCACTGGCAACTTCCTTCAATAGGTGGGTCATGCTTACTTCTTCTGTTTCTGAAACAACTCTAGTTTCCTTGATTAATATCATTGCGAGAATTGCACTAACAGTGCAAGCTCCTGCAGCTGCAAAGAGAAGAATGTTGGGTACCAATCCAAATTCAAGCAGAATAATACCAAGACCAAACCCACCTGCAAGTCCAGCTAAAGTCGATAAATCGTAATATCCCATTAATCTAGCTCTGTTGGTTTCCGACGAAGCATCAGCAACCATTGACAGTGTGGATGTGACCTGTGATGCAGCTCCCAGTCCAAAGAGTACAGCCAATAGGTATGCAAGAAACTCGAATGTAGCAATTCCAAATAGGAAGGCTGCAAACCCGGTCATGAACAAGCTTGCCACAAAGATTGGTTTTCTTCCAACCTTATCACTGTAAGATCCAAAGAATGAAACCGTGCTTAGTTCCGCTACAGGATAGATAGCCAGAATTGCTGCGACACCCCAACCCTGTAGAATACCACTCATGTAGGCATCGCTCGAAATCACTGCTATTGTAACATAGAAGGACGCTCGCATTATCAGAGTCACTAGATATAACATCATGAGAGTCAGGAAATGGCCAGATTTTCTAAGTCCCATTCATTTGGTCTCCTTGTAATGTGGGTCTGGCCCATGCGTTAGCGTTTATAAGCTTGGTAGGTACAACAGTTGAAACATGGCAAGCAGCAAGATTCCCGAGGACATCGGTGTAACCGAGTTTGTCTATCTCTCTCTTTACAGGTTACGTGTCCTGGATGATGATGATAAAAAACAGTGGTTCAAAGCTTGGCGAGAGATACGGAATCATTTGCCTGATGGAATGAAGATAGTTTCTGAGGCTACTAGTGCTTTTGGAACAGAATATACAGGTTTTACCGTTTATGAGGGTCCACTTGAAAAGTTCAAGCAACTTGTAGATATGATCGAGGATCACTCCAGAGGGTTTGTTGAGAAATCGCTTACTATAATTGGTACGAAGGGTTTCTCACTTCCGATTGCAGATTTTCAAAAAATCATAGATGGACGTCCTGTGGATTAAGAGGGTCGTTAGAGTGCCATACAAGTTTTCACGTAAAACTGCTGTCATTCTTGTTTTCACACTGGTTGCTGGAATTATATTATATAATATTGCTCCCACAGAAATCGAACCTGGTCAGTATAGTCTGACAATCGAGATTCATTCTGCAGGTATTGACATATCGCAAACATTCAATATTTCTTTCATTCATGGTGTTTCTGACAAAGATATTGATTATCTTCTGAATGGAACTTCTACAAATGTGACTGTCATCGTTCCACAATCAGTAACAATCACCCCTAATAATCCACTTAGAGTTACTCTAGAAGCAATTGGCGATAGCCTATTAGCCAATGAAATCATCGCTTCACTGACAAATGAAAATGGGTTCAATCTCACTCTTCGTCCAAACAGGCAATCTGGACAGATTTTCATTATTGAGTACCAACCTCTAGTGAACTCACAAGCTGCAGTGACGATCCTCGCAGTTGTGGCTATTCTCTGGTTTTCTGAAGGAATCAGCCTTGTAGCTACGTCTCTACTCATTCCTGTTTTGATAGTCCTTGCAGGTATTCAAAGTCCTCAGACAGCGTTAGCACCTTTCTTTGATCCCGCAGTCGCTCTTATTTTCGGTGGATTTCTGATAGGTCGAGCTCTTACTAAGTATGAACTAGACAAGCGACTGGCACTACTCATACTATCCAAAGGTGAAGGATCAGGATCAACTTTGATTCTTACAGTCATGGGTGTTACAGCTTTCCTCTCAATGTGGATCAGTAACACTGCCTCAGCTGCAATTATGATTCCAATAGCTCTTGCGGTTATCAGTCGTATTCATAGTGTGGATGTACGAGACAAATATGGCAAAGCACTGGTACTTGGAGTAGCATACGCTGCAACTCTCGGTGGTGTTGCTAGTCTTGTAGGATCCCCACCTAACCCATTAGCTGCAACTTACATCAACTCCTTCTTAGGAGTTGACTTTTCTTTCATGAATTGGCTTCCTTTTGGTCTTCCAGTAGTATTAATCATGCTTCCTTTGATTTGGCGATGGTTGATTTATCGCTTCAAACTGCCTAAGAGTATTGAGGAAATGAGTGAACTCAAAGAGATATCATACAAGGAGTACTTGAAGCTGGGACCTATGCCAACCGAACAGAAATTAGTCGTTGCAGTTTTCATCTCAACTATTCTCCTCTGGTTTACAGAAAAGTTGCCAGATTTCATCGCGAATGCGATTGGTTGGCCGGGTCATGGGATTTCTAGTGCAGTTGTCGCCTTGATAGGTGGGCTATCACTCATGGTTCTTCGTCTTCTAGACGAAAAGGATGTTTCATCTGGTATTAGTTGGTCCTCTCTACTGATTCTCGGGAGTGGTATAGCACTTGGTGGAGCTATGATTGATACAGGACTATCTTCCTTCATTGCTCACCAGATGTCAGGCCTCGGGATATTTCCTTCATTTTTAGTGATTATCATAATTGGGGCCATAGCTGTCCTCGTCACGATGGTTGCTTCAAACACCGGAGCTGCTGTAATTCTAATTCCAATAGCCATACCACTCGCGACGGGTCTGGGTATTGATCCTCTCCTCATTGTACTGGTCATAGCGATAGCTGTGTCAATGGACTTTGCATTACCAACAGGTACGCCTCCATC
>JBHLRC010000106.1:0-10841 GCA_048882965.1 Candidatus Thorarchaeota archaeon | reverse complement strand
TGCTCAAATCCTTTGACAGAAGAGCTTATCCCTTGATATTTGCAGTTTTTCTGGTCTCAACACTGATATTTGTGATATTCTATCTAATGACCCGATAAACACAATGAAGTGCAAACTCCGAACACTGAACCTGAAGCCGGACAGGATTGTTGCGTAGAGTCCTTACCGACTCCAGGTATGGAGGGGCTAAGCCTCTGTGGCATCAGTGGAGTATGCACCCACTGACCTGGCAATCTCTTGGACCTCGGCAGGATGACCGAAGAGTGCACAGGGAGTGTCCTCGTTGGTGAGGAGGTGCTCATTCTCACGAATAGCGGTAAATAACGGGCTGGCTAGCCCCTCTCTGAAGGATGTGTTGGAGAGATTATGGGTGGCGAGGTTAGAAACGGGACAGGCTGTGAGGTGGCCTTGGGGGGTTACGTGGGCAAAACCGCGTCCGGCAGAGACACATCCTCCGAAATAATCTTCATCTCCGGGTGAATGGATGACGTAGAGTGAGTTGTTCCTCCTGTACTCAAGAACCTGTGAACGGAACTCATCACGCTCCAAGGGAGAAAGCATGAGTGTCTTGTCATAGGAACCACAGGTGTCACCCGTGAGGTTTTCAGCCATCACTGGGATGTACTCGATGAAGACGCCCACAATGACTCCCAGCTTGACATACTGGTCAAGGTTCTCCTTCTGCATCCAGAACTGGTAATTCTGGTTGGTGATGGTCACTGAGATGCCAGTTGGGACTCCACTGGACTTCAATAATGTCAGGGTCTCAAGAGCCTGTTTGTGGACTCCAGCTCCTCGACGGGCATCAGTTGTTTCTTCACTTCCCTCCACGCTGACAATCACTGCTACGTTCTTCGTGCTTCGGAGGCGTTTGTGGTCAAGACGAGTGAGGGCAGTACCGTTGGTCAAGATGATGAAGAACCGATCCTTGAAGGACTCACATAGCTCTAACAGTCCTCGGAAAAGGAACGGTTCTCCACCTGCAATTATGAAACCAAATACACCCTGCTCAGCTGCATCCTTGATGATGTCGTACCACTGGTTCCAGTCAAGGCTTTTTCTTGCCTCAGAGCAGCTGGTTCGTGACTTTTTGTCAAGGGTGCCAACAGCGGCTGCATAACATCCAGCGCAGCTCAGGTTACACTGAGAGGTGATACTGAGGATAAGGAATGGGGGAACTCTCAGGCCAACCTCCTTGGCTTCGCGTCTGAGTCGCTCAGTCTTCTTGTAGGCTCGAGCTAATCTGATTCCCGCTCTGATGTATCGGGGGTTTCGAAGTACCCAGGGAACAAAAAGACGAGACATGTTAGGATCCAGTCCGTCAAGGACCTTCTTCATCTGTCCATTGGTCGAATTACTATTTGCGTGCTGTTTGACTGTTTGTAGCATCTTACTTTCCCAACTTAGTGATGGCGCGTGTATGACATCTGTGAGCGAATCCTTATAAATTGTTTGACGAACGCCAAACGTTGCAATCATGCCAAACGTTTAAGTGCGTTCGGAATAGAACGGGACTAACGCGCCACCTGTGTTTTACAACATAGGGGGAGATGATACAAATGAAGAGAGTACTAATACTATATGACACGCAGTTTGGGAATACACGGAAACTTGCTCTTGAGCTTGTAATTGGGATTCAGCAGTATAAGGGAATCGCGACCAAAGTGGCCAATGGCGATGGTCTTGACACGGAGGATCTCTCAAAGTACGATGGAGTCCTCTTTGGCGGTCCTACACGTGCCTTCAGACCAACACGAGGAGCTATGAACGCTATAAAGAGAGCTGGTGAGATTGGTCTCGACGGCAAGGTCGTATCCACGTTTGGAACCTACATGCTGGGGAAGGCATCTCGGGGTGTCAAAAGTATGGACAAGAAGCTTAGGAAAGTCGCACAAAATGCTAAGGTGATCAGTCCAGGCTTTTCAGCAAAGGTCGAGGGTGTCCGTGGACCGATTGTTAAGGAGGAAATTCCCAGAGCACATGACTTCGGGAAGGCATTCGCAGAGGAGATACTTCAAGTCACCTCACAAACAGTGATGCACTAGAACTAAAAATCGCATTACTTAAGGGTTGGATTCATCTCTAGACCGGACTATGTCATTAGAAATCTATACTGCGGCCTTCTGGGTCGTGGCAATAATCTCGATAATACTCCAAGATAGAAAAGCAGAATCTGGAGTGACAAAGGTCGCGACTCCGACCACGTTCGTAAAGTTTCTTCCTACTCTAAGTGCGGCGGTATTTGTCCTACTATTTCGCCCCCTGACTCTTTTCACTATCCTACTCGCCGCAGCATTGGTGTTCTGCACACTCGGTGATATAGGGATGGAGATTGACCTTGTTCCGGGAATTGGGATGTTTCTACTGGCACACATTCTCTATACAACGAACTTCCTCTGGCAATCAAGTGTAACAGGTCTGACTACAGTCCCCATAGTACTAGCATCTGTTTGTATGATAGTGGGAATACTGTATGTAGTGATGCTTATTCGATACCTGAAGTCGTCAGGTCCTGAGATTCCCCCTTTCATTATCAAGGCGGGGACGTTGTACTTCATCATAATAGCAGCAACATTCAGTACCACAGTACTTCTCTGGCAGACAACTGGAGCTGTCTTGGGATACTTACCGGTTATTGGAGCTCTAATATTCATAATCTCTGATTCATTCATTGGAATTAATGAGTTCCACCACAAGATCTCACATCATGAGTTCTATATCATGCCGACATACTATCTTGCAATCTTTCTACTCTCACTAGGAGTGTTTGTATTCGCACTGTGATAATATCGAAGTTCCAAAGTTTGATAAGAAAACTTCCCCTCACAGACGGAGGGGAAAGGTTTGAACAATGATGAGCTACTGGAAGCAATCGATGCCAAATTAGATCAGCTGAACACTTCTAGCCTGATTGAACCTGAGCACATCCGTCCAGTGGCCATCATGACGCGGGAGAGAAGGCAGCTCGGAGAGTTGGAGAGAGAGCTGCTGCAGATTTTGGACCTAGTAAAGATGGATGAGAGAGTCCCAAGTATCATCACTCGGTTAGCAAATGTGTATCTTTTGGAGGCAAACTTTGGTCGTGCAATTGTTCTGTATGAGCTGACCTTAGGATTAGACAGTAAACAGGTGAATGCCTGGATTAACATGGGATTAGCATATCTCATGGTATCAAGCCCTAAGGAAGCCATTAGTTGTCTTGGAAGCGCACTGGCCATAGACCAGAGAAACACCCTTGCACTGGTGTACTTGGCGATGGCACAGCTGAAGATGGAGGAGTTGGACGAGGCAAACAAGAACCTTGACCGGGCTATTTCTATAGATTCCAACATGACCAGGGCTTTGCTTGGGAAGGGCGAATACTTCAGAGCCAAGGGAGAAATAGAAGTTGCTGTGACCTGGTTTCGAAGAGCCCTATCTATGGACCCTCAGTTTCTAGCAGCCTTGATGGAGCTTGGTAATGCCAACCTCGCCATCAAGAAGTATGATGAAGCTATCGAAGCTCTGACAAAGGCTCTTGCAATAGACCCCGAACAAGCATACGCACTCTCAACTCTCGGTGATGTCTACTTTGAGCAGCATGACTTAGAATCCGCATTGTACTTCTATGACAAAGCAGTGAGCATCAAGTTTGATGACCCAGAACTTTGGATAAAGAAGGGTGATATTCACAAGTCTCTCAAGTCGTACCAGCAGGCTGCTAATGCATATCAAAAAGCCATCAATGCAGACCCAGAACATGTAGAGTCATGGGTCAAGAATGGTGCCGTGATGCTATTGCTTGATGATGAAGGTACAGCATTGGAGTATCTTAACACAGCTCTTGCATTGGAACCAAACAATGCAGATGTGGCTCATCAGAGAGGGCTCATCTACTACTCACTAGAGCGATATCAAGAAGCGCTGGATGACTTTGACGCAGCATTTGCTGTAGATCCTGGAAACCCAATGCACCTCTATTATCGTGCACTTATACTAGAGATTCTTGATAGGAATGATGAAGCTAAGAGAACATGGCAGGTAGCACTGAGTCTCTTCAAAGAGATAGGTGATGATATGAAGGTTGCAGAGTGCTCTGCCAGACTGCGACGACTGGGGTAGACTACTCTAACACTTCAGGCAAATCCTTCAATGCTTCCACTGTGTCAACATCATCAGTGATCACGAGATAACTGTTCATACTAGTACTCTCTCCAGACTTCAGAGCTCGCCTCTCACGGACTCCAAAGTTCTGTGCCTTCTCTCCAAGTGTGTCTACATAGACCAATTGATCCCATTTGTAAGCCGAGATTATACCTAGAACTGTGCCATCAGACGGACTCTCATATGCACCCCAACTGTCTCTCCCAGTCCACAAATCAACACCTTGAGTGTTGGGTTCATAGATGAGTCTTCGATTGTCCTTTATCGTGTGCACCCTATTCAATGCGGTTCCACCGGGTGTTGGAATACCGCGATATCCTGTGAAGGGTCTCTTCCATTGTTTGCTTGTGTTCTTTGTTTCAAATTCAACACTCAGAACAGGTGTACCTTGAAGTATGAGATATCGATAAGATACTGTAACACCCTTCAATCCAGGGCAGTACTCCAAAGTAGAGGTCATTGTGAAACCAACCCAGGGACCGACTTTCTTCTTTGATATCTTCCAGACCTCCTTCTGCAGAGCGGTTTCCCAGTCCCATACTTCAAGTCCAACTATCATTGGGGAAATCCCACTGTATACCTTCTCCCACCAAATAAATGGACCAACCTTTGGAAATGTGTCATAGAAGGTATTCGGCTCGCCTTCTTTGTGAAATTTGACCAATGTTCCTGCCTGTTCAGGACATGCTGCAATTATATATCCGCCAGTTGTGAGAGAATGAAGACTTACGCCTTCTTCTTTGGTCTTTGTTCGTTCAACATTCAGTGCAGAGTCATAGACCAGTGCTGTCAATGGAATTCTAAAGTTTCGGGATCTGAATCGAATCTCCAGCTCGCCATTCCGTCGGAACCAAGAACAATCATCAGTAGAGGTAATCTTCAGTGGGTATGAGAATGGCTTGTCCATGCAGACCTCAGGCACCTGTATCTGTAGTTCTTGTTTGCCATTGGCTAAGAGACCATCAGGCATGCGTAGATGAATTGTTCCGTCAATTGGGTCTTCAGGAGTGACCCTCAACCGGAGTTCATGATAGTTTGTCTTTGACCTGTCAACAAGCATCGGATTTGGAATCTTCCGACGCTGTTTGCTTGATTTAGGAGATATCTCAACCTCTAGGTCCGACCGAATATCGAAAATCTCGGTGATTGGTTCGGGAATCCTGTATATCTTTCGATAGAGTGACCGAACCTTTCTCCAGTCACCATCACCAATGTAGAGTCTCAGTGGAATCTTTTCAATTGATTCACCGGGATGAAGTGTTGGCAATCGATATTCAATTCTTGGAATACTATAGCCTCTTCTGAGTCTGGCTTCTTCAACATGTTCAGGATCCCAAATGTAACCAACGAGAAGCTTCTCCTGATGTCTGTAAAATGCATACCAGGCTTCATGGAAATCCTTAGGATTCTTTGGTAAATGTGGATATCCAGACCAGTCTATTGATCCGATATCATAGAGTTCTCCTCGAAGTGGGATAATAGCATGGTCGAAGACTCCACCAAACCAACCTCCGAGGCGTATCCCAAGGTCATTCAAGTTTGACTTGCCAATGTTCTCATAACGTACAATTGTTTCAAGTAAGTTTGTACCACTTTGGATTCGATATGAGACATGATACCGTAAACCGGGGCGTTCCTGCGAGTCGGCGGTCATCCGTACTTCAGCAAAACCATCACCGTTCTCAAGGTGGATTTCGGGATCCATCCGAGACCATTCACCACCCCCAGAGGGGAACGGATACCCTTCCTCCAAGCCCAGAATATGCCAGCCGCCAATCAGCTGATGCATTGTCTTGTGTTCAAAGCGGTTGAATCCTAGTGAAGGGAGACCAAGCATCTGTGCTCGAAAGGTTTCGTTTTCTAGGACTATTCGATTGTCTAAGCCCTTATAGACAACAGCACCAGAGATTCCAAGAACAGGTATGCTGAAGTTTCTCTTCTCGACTTGTTGCTTTTTTCCTTCATCCTCAAGATAGACTTCAAGATCAATATTGAGTAGAGTACCTACATCCTTCTCAAGGGAGATTGTGACGAGTTCCTCTGACACATCACCGGGCGAGAGAGTGAACTCTATTTTCTTCGAACTAACGGTAACACCATCTGGGGGTGTCAGCAGAATCTCTCCTTTCACTTCCGTTGCTGTGTTATTGAATGCACTGAGGCCAATCTCATCTGAACCGTTTGGTATCAAACTTGGATGAAATGGTCCGGAACGGACCATAATCGGAGTCGTAGGAATAAGACCACTGAAGAGGGAGATCTCATGGCTTCCAAGCTTCAATTTCCATTCTGCCTGCGTTCCTATTTTTTCGTCCGAGTTTGTTTCTCTATCAATTGGTCGCGCCTCATGAGAGACTGAATAGATTCCGCGGAGTGTAGTGCTCTCGCCTGAGGCTAAAAGACCAGTAGACTCATCGTTTAATCTAGTGGAGAAATGTGGAGAGGTCTGAAGTTCCAATGAATATTGAACTTCAGATTCCCAGCCATTTTCAATGGTCAGTTCTACTGGATATTCTTTGTATCCTATGTAACCAACATGTGTATTGGGTTTAACGCTCGCAGAGATTGTTTCTCCATTAAATGCCAATCGAAATCCACAGATTCCTTTTGCTTCTCTATCAACAGTGACATCAAGAAAGTCACCATTCTCTCCCTCGAAGTGGTACTTGAATACTCCAAGACTTTCCTCTATAATGTCATCAGTTTCCTGACGGATTTCACGTTTGAAGGAATCATACCAATCATACTTCTCAAAGAATTCGTGGAACATCTTGTTTCCGAGAATACCGGGAATGTGCGATTCCATCAGGACTCTGGTTGCGGGAACCCAGTTGTATCCTGTCCTCTTGTAGAGTGGGAGAGCTTTCAAGTTGCCAGCCCAGGTATGGAGGTCAATACGACGTTTTCCTACCTTCGCAGCTGTTTCTGCAGCCTCAATGAGGAGGGCTTTTCCAAACCCTTGACCTTGATAGTGAGGGTCAACGCCAAGAAGACCAACATAAGCCGCCTCTGAGTCGCGATTGGAGTCGCAAACGTTGCAGTAACCTACAATCTTGTCATCCTTGAATGCAACAAGCACGCGAATATCCCTATTCTTCTTTTGAGAGTCAAATACACGTTGCGCCGTGACGTCGCTACCGCCTGTAAAGCCATCTGGCCAACTATCTGAATCATCAAATGAGTTGAAACACTCAGCTAATAATGCAGAGTCTTCCATGTTCAACTGGAAATCGCGGACCTTACCTTGTGTATACTTTTCAGTCAAGATTGCAGTCTCCTCAGAACGCGTAAGTCACCGACCTCGAAGGTTGTTAAAGAGGTTTACGGACTACGCGAACTTTCAATTAAATTAACTAGTCAACCTCGGTTTGAGTTTGCTCTTCCTTTTGCGCGTCATAATATTTGGTCAACTGATCATCAAGATCAGTAATATGTTTTACATCCGAATATACAGAGCTCCACAAGCGTTCGAAGAGAACGATGAAGGCAAACAATACTATGAGAAAAACACATACCATGAGAATGAAGACTATCACCAACATCGATATTATCGTGATAGGATTCGTTGTAGCACCAAGGGAAGTAATCAAAATCCAGGCAAACTGAGTGATTGCTGTGGATAGATATCCTGCTAGTAGTAGGGTCAATCGATTGATTCGCTTGTATTTCAGAAATCTATCAGCTTCAAATTCTGGTATCATTCTAATCCTACTGACAAAAGGAATGAACTCATCGCGATACCAATTGATTCCTCGTGTTAAATCATAAAGACCCCCCGCTATAACGAGAAAGAGGGGAGTAATGAGACCAGTTCCGTACGCCCATGAAACCCAACCATTAGAGAAACTTAGTACAGAGATAACGATTGCGAGGATACAATGAGCAATAAAGACATAGTCCTGATGCTTGTCACATGTTGAGGGAGTAAGACTGCTCCAGTCAATATCGACTTGCTCGTTTCCATCTGATGAAGCCATATCTGACCCTCCAACTATCATAAGACATTTGGATTCAATGCCTATTAAGTAATCGAGAATCAAAAAGAAGAAGAGAGAGGGGAAAGTCCCCTCTGATTAGAAATTAAGTGAAAATAGCTGATATACCACCAGTTGTAGTTTCAATGATCACAGACAGTGTCTGTGATGCAGTGTCATAGTCCGAGGACTCATAGTGGTTGGATGTAATCTGCGTCCAACCAGTTGCAGTGATGTCAACACTACCAACTCCAGCTGCGCATTCCACACTACCACCAACTCCTGTTGGCAAATCCACTATAACATCAATACCGCCAGTTACTGCATTCAGATTGAAAGTGGCATTTCCGAGAAGGACAACATCATCTGTCATCTCTAGGGAGATTCCACCTGTCTGCGCGGTGATTGCGATATCACCGACATGTGCTCCATCGACCAATACAACATCGATACCACCTGTTGCAACATCAACATCAAATGTGTAGTTTAATCCACTACCCAGTGTGATGTTAACACCAGCAGCAGTATAATCGAGTGCAATAGTGTTACTTGAGAAGGTAACCGTAGGCGCACCATCCTTCTGGAGGGTGCTATTCTGGACTTCAAAATCAATGTCGTATAGGAGGGAATCGTTGTCAACGAACGTTATTAAAACTCCACCTACGCCGAGATTGACATCTAGGGTCACTGTACCTGTGGTGGCTCCAACTTCTGAATCGAAGTGGTACTCAGTAGTTGCTGTGTTCCAGTTAAACCAAGAATTGCCGTAGAAGGATAAGGCTCCTACTCCAATTGCACCTATGATTATAACTGCGAATATACACACAACCATGCTTGTGTTTCTTTGATAATTACTCATTTCATACACCTTTTCTGTGAGACCCTAGGAATGCGTGCCAATCCTTTCGCAGGTCTCTATATTGCGAATCTTCCTCCAGAGCAAAGCGACGCATGATTCGCGCAGCATCGCCTCGTACTGAGGACGGCAGTTTGTCATAACCCTCCTCATCTACAATCAGATTGCGAGAACTAATCTCGTTCTCCTGATTGATCAACGCTGTCATCAGTTCCATAGCCTTCTCAACCTGATCCTCTGGAATATCTATACCATAGACTGAGAGGCTTCTAATTATGGACTTCAGGCGTTTAGTTGTATCATCCCCAGTGGCCTGTACCATCTCACTGATACCCATCCGATACTCTCTTGCGGATGCCCGATAGTACCTTTGGACTATGCCTGTCTGGGTCTGCTCAGTTCTTTCCTCGAAGACAAGACCAACTTCCTTCAACTTCTGAATATGATGAAGGATTGTACCTGGATTCTTGCCTGTAACTTCAGAAAGCTGTTTGACTGTCATCGAGTCTTTTACTAGATAGTCAAAGATGATCTTGGCTCGAGTTGGCTCCATTAGTAACTTGATTATTTTCTTGTCTTCGATGACTTCCATATCTTTGATTCGTCGTTTCCGTTTAGTGGAGCCGCTCATTACTATAAACCTCCTATGAAGCTTGGACCACCTTCATCCTCTTCCTCTACAAGCACGAAATCTTCGTCATCTGCAGAGAGAATCATGTACTCTCTTGTTAGACCTATAGACAATGCTGGTAGGAGTATGAAGGCTAAGAATAGAATCATGATAACACCATAGATTCCAAGCGGAATCATGGCGAGTGTAAAGTTCTCCATCACGAATGGAGTAGCCATAACAATCATTGGCGATAGAAGAGCTACAATGAGTAGAATGTATGATAACCAAGCTCCAAACACTCGATCGAAGTACTTGGTGCTCATACTAAATGATATCTTTGTTGCATCAATGACTGAGTGACCATCGATTATAGCAGGGAATAGCATCGTCATCAGACCTGTACTCAAGACGATCCAAATGACGGTAAGTGCGGAGAGAAGAGGATTCATTGACCCGCCGCCAATGAATGCAAGATTGAGGATTTGTTCACCAAACAGAGCCACTCCACCTGCAATGACAAGCAAGACTGGTCCTAAGATGAACAAGAACAACATGATTCCTCCACCTGCTAATGAGAAGAATTTCTTTCTGTACCAAGTGAAGACGCCTTCTGCTGAGGTCCCTTCGCTCTCTACAATCTCACGACTCATTCCAAAGAGCGCACCTGTTGCAACAAAGAATGGTGCAACAAATGGTAACGCGATTAAAAAGATACCAATTGCGAGTGTAAACCCACTAGCTGCATTCAATTCATTGAATGACTCAGTCCAGATTGTGAAGGCTTCAAATCCTCCAGGTATTAGAAATATGGGAATGAAGACCAATGCAGCCACTAAAGCAATCAGAATGAATGTGACAATAAAGACTCCAAATATCGCAAGCACATAGGATATCACGTTTTTCATAGCAAACCTGATGCTTATCTTCAAGTCATCAAGAACTGTCTGAAAGCTCGCGTTTTTCATTGTTTTTCACATCGCTAAAGATTGTAGGAGAGTGTCTTATCAGTTTCCATCAAAGGACACTCTCCAAGTTTATCGCACCTAGACGATTGGCATATCAACAACACTCTGTGTTGCGATCTTTCCACCAGAGAGTTCCTGGTAGACCTTGACCCAAGCAATCCGTACCATAGGTAAGAATAGCAGTAGCCAGAGGAACACCATGACAACTGTGTAAAGTCCAACGCCAGCAATTGCTGGGAGTATAGCCATCGTTACAACAGTAAAAGTCGGAGCGAGACTAAGACCTAGGA
>JBHLRC010000105.1:0-10865 GCA_048882965.1 Candidatus Thorarchaeota archaeon | reverse complement strand
TGTGATTTGAACTGCCCTATTGGATTAACTCCCATGGATTTGATTAAAGAATTGAAATCAGTTCAAATTAAAGAATTAGTGAAAACAGGAAAAGTTCCCTACAGAGTTACATTTCTATTGCCATTCAATAAACCAAATGTCTTTGAATTTTACGAACATTTTATGATGAGTCCCAAAGAAAAAGAAAATTTGGCAAAATGGAAATCTCCTTCGAGCTCTGATGAGTTAGTCATTTTAGGATGCGCAATATCGTATACTATGCAGCACTTATTCACAAATCCTACCCTTGAAAAATTATTAGAAGGAAAGACCTTTGCTGGGGGTACCAATTTTTGTTGTGGAGAGCTATATCACAGAGTAGGATATCCTATTTCGAAATCAGAAAATGAAGATCGTCTTTATTCGAAATATTCTGATTTAGGAGTCAAACGGCTAATTCTTTTCTGCAACGAATGTTATGAAGCTTATCACAAAGAATATCCAAGAATCTCTAAAGATTTTGAAATTGTATCAATGTGGGAGTATATTGCTAAAGCAATTGAGAATGGTGATTTGAAAATAAAAAGAAAACTGAATTTTGAAGTCGCTTTTCATGATGCGTGTGTAGTAAAGAAATATCCTGAGTTACTAAATTATCCTAGAAAGATTGTAGAAGCAACTGGTGCAAAAATAATTGAATTAGAACATAATCGTGAAAATGCCTTATGTTGTGGGATTGCTGTTGGATTATCAAGTCGCGAACTAGTGAAAGAAGTCCGAAATAGACGCATTGATGAAATTGAGAAATCTGGGAGTAAGTATATCATCAATACTTGTCCTGGATGCATCTCAAGTTTTGGGCTAGATTCTCGGATTCAGCAGGGTGATTATAAGGTGTTATCTGTACTTGAACTTCTAAGGATGAGCTGTGGCGAGGAGATTGATGTAAACGAAAATATCAGTAGACTTAATGCTATTGTAAGCACAACAGCGAAATTTCGGAAAAGCCAGTCATAAAACAGTCGTAATCGTTTTGAGAAACATTTGAAATTCCTTAATGATCTCCCCAATGAGTCATATAGTAATGCAATTAACTGTAATCTAGATTGCAGTACTATGACGTCCACTCCCTTCATGAACAATGGTCGGTTCTTGGTAAGCAAGGTCCGTGCAAGTTCTGATTTGAAAAGTTCAATCCAAAAGGCTGTTGAAAACCTCGGTGGTTTTGATAAGATAATAGACTCTGGTGATAAGGTGACTATCAAACCTAACCTGAACACAGCAGATCCATACCCTGCATCAAGCGACCCTGCATTTATCAAAGCACTAGGTGAACTCATTCTGGAAGCTGGGGCATCCAAGTTAGAAATTATAGATAGCTCTACAATGAGAGTTTCCACCCGTGGAGTAGCTGAGAAGATTGGTCTTGATGTTGTAGCTGATGAACTAGATGCAGACCTTATCTTTCTGGATGAACACGAATGGGTCAAGGTAAAGTTCCCAAGAGGGAAGTACCTCAAGAGTGGCTCAATAGGGAAACCACTCCTTGATATTGAGAAGCTAGTATTAGCACCATGTTTGAAGACCCATTTTCTTGCTTGGTATACAGGGAGTATGAAGATTTTCGTGGGATGGTTAAAACACAGCCAACGTATTAGGATGCATATGCGACATTTGCAACCCAAGATTGCGGACCTAGCCTCCTATTTCAATCCAGACTTAATTGTCATGGATGCTAGGACCTGCTTTGTTACAGGTGGCCCCGCATCGGGTACTTGTTCGACACCTGGGACCATCCTAGCGAGTGGGGATATGGTTTCAATAGATGTTGAAGGAGTACGGATAATTCAATGCTGTAATGCAGACAACAAGCTAAACATGGATGTCTGGATGATTCCCCAGATTAGACGCGCTGTTGAGATTGGTTTTGGTGCTACAAGTGATTCTGATATTGAAGTGATTGAGGAAAAGTGAAACTCACACAGAATTTCGAGGTTTGGGAAACCAAATTCTGAACTCTGCACCTTCTGAGTAGTCACCTGGAACTCTGTCTACGACTTCGATATATCCATTATATTTCTCGACGATAAACTGAGCAGTGTGTAGACCCAATCCCCCAAATCTTCTTGAGGTGTCAAATAGACCTCCTTTCAAAGAATCAGGGACTCCTTTTCCATTATCAGCTATGGATACGATGTATCCCTCGTCAACCTCCGAGAGCTTGACCCATACTTTCTTGTCTTTTTTGGGGTTGTGCTCGATCGCATTCATCAGTATGTTCGAGAGGAGGAGTTCAAGAAAGTCATCTGCTTCTATTGCCGCATTTTTTGCAGAAAAGGATGACTCGAAATTAATGAACTCTGAACTTTTCAGTAACGCATTAATCGTGATATCAATTGCTTCATCGAGCTTTCTTTCTCTTATTGGTAAAGAGAGTAATTGCTCTGTAGCCTTTGCTTCTTCAATGATTCTTGCACAACGCCTGACTGAATCACCTATCACTTTCATGAATGAGTCTTTATTTGTTTCATCCACTGCTGAATTCATCAATGCAGCACTGTTTAAGATGACCTGAAGTTGCTGAGCTAAGTCATGCCCCATCAGATCTAGATAGAGAAGTGCACGATCTTTAGCAACGCGAAGCTCACGTTCACCCTCTCGTCTATCAGTGATATCAACAATAACCGTTTGAACTGCAGATGTACCACCGTATTCTACCCGGCTTGTGAAGCTCTCCACCCATCGAATCTCTCCTCCTTTTCTGATAAAGCGATACTCATAGCGTGGATGTATTGGTCTTCCATCTAATTTACCTTCCATCCATTTTCGAAGCTCCAATCTATCATCAGGATGAACAAGATTCCATACATCTTCTGCACTCATCTTAGAGAGCTCATCATCGGAATATCCAACAAGATCCTTGAAAGCGGGATTGTAGTAAAGTAGTTTCTCAGAAGTGAGAATCGTTATACTCTGGACGGATTGCTCTGCAAGACTTCTGTACTTCGCTTCAGATTTTATTAGATTCTCTTCTGCCTTTCGCTTCTCTGTGATATCATTATAAGTCCCAAGAACTCCTATGACTTGACCTTCATCATCATGTAATGGGACAATGTTGATTTCGATCCAAGCCTCTCGATTGTCAGCTTGAAGTTGTGGCGATATGATATTCATCTGAGGTTGGTCAGTATTGATGACCTCTTTGTCAAGCTCACGAAACAGATTAGCTTCTACTTCTCGCCAAGCCAAGTCATAATCTGTTTTTCCCACTATGTTATCAGGAGTAGATACTCCAGAAACTAATGCGAAGTTCTCATTGCAGCCAAGATATACTGAGTCAAGGTCCTTCCAGAAAACATACTGAGGTATGGTATTCATCACTTTTTGAAGCATCTCTTGTGAAGACCTAAGTTTTTGTTCAGCCAACTTTGTCTCTGTAATATCAATAACCATCACTTGGAGAGCTGGAGCCCCCTCATACTCGATGTTGCCTGAGAACGCTTGTACCCATCTGAATGAACCATCCCGTCTAATGAATCGATACTCATAAGGCATCGGAATTGGTATGCCTACTTTTCTATCACTGGCTAGCTTCAAGAGGTATTTCCTATCATCCGGATGAATGAGATCCCACCCTTCCTCTGAAGTCATTGCGAGTATTTCATCAACAGTAAAACCTACAATAAATGCAAATGCTGGATTCACATACACATATCTCTCATTCTGGATTATAGTGAGTCCCTGAATAGACTGTTCTGCTAGGAGTTTGTATTTCTTTTCTGCTTCAATACGTCTTGAAATATCTGTGACCACAGCAAATGATCCTTGATGAACACCATTTTCGTCAATGATCGGTGAACCAGATACTATGGTTGGCACCTTCGTTCCATTCCGTCTTGTCCATGCGAGTTCATATTGAGATGAAATGCCTTGACTTCTTTTCCGTATATTGTTCTGTAAGATGTAGAGATTCTCATCATCCAGAAAGGAGGTGATTGGTCTTCCAACAATCTCATTTACCGGATAATCAAGAAGATCACTGAATCGCTTGTTGATGTAAGTAAAGATACCTTCACCATCAATCACACCAAAGGCATCATTCATGGCATCTATCAGTGTCCGATAGCTTGGTGCCTTTGGGATAGCTTCCTGTTCGTCTAGGTCAATCGGACTAGATCCTTCATCCGGCAATTAGGAAATTCCTCATTCTGATTTAAACGACTCAGTTTGAACCGGGTCTTGAGGAAAAAACGATATCTCTGTATATTACTATCTTGTGTGTTTATCATCCGCGTGTCAGCAATATCTAATTCCAGCTGAATTAAGATACAATTGATAATCACATCGCTAGATTTACCGTGTTATCTCTGCTGAGGAAACAGCTTCAAGTGACTCTATTCTTCCTTGTATGACCTTTCTAATGTCATTGAGCATAGGAACTAGACTATCTTCTCTACCACTTCTTAAATCATCGATAGATTGGATGTCCTTCATCATTGCTCCAAGTCTATCTAAGAGACTCATAACTCCCAGGTTGAAGATATCCCCAAAAGTTCCATCAATTGCGTAAAGAACACGCTTCCTACCTCGTCCTGTCTGATCGTAATCCCTTCTACCTTCAACAACCCCTAGAGCTTCTAGCTGTGAGATTATCAACCCTGCATTTGCGCGTGAATATCCTGTGGCTTTGCAAATGTCATCTGAACACATACGATTTCCAGTATCATAACTTTCCATGAAGAGTGCTGCTAGAACCGGTCCTGCGTTTATAGATAGTCCTATCCATCTAGCCACCTTCTCAAATAGTCTTGTTATCGGACCTTTGAGAAATCCGTTATCATCTGCCATGTCATGCAACTTCTATTTATTCAGCTGTTTAGCGAACCTAAGCATTGCTGCTATTTTGATAATTTCGCTAATCCATATATGATTATTGGATAAAAAAAACTACCTAAAAACCATCATCAATCTCTCGTCCAACCATAAAAATGACATCCTTTCCAGAATAATTTCCTTTAGCAAATCTAGTGCTTGTTTTGATTTTATTGCCTTTAATTCCAGTCAGTGTCAGATCTAGTTGGACAATCTTCCCATCCGCGATATCTTGTAAAACATTCTTAATTTCAGCATGATTTGATTTATGATGGATATCTAGAATACTCCTACCATCAAGTGAATTCTCTGCAGCTCCTAGTTTTTCGTTTGCTGTGTCATTTGCATGGATAATCAAACCAGTGTTGTCTACTATAAAGAAAATGTCTCGAAATGAATCAAACAGCTCCGTCATCTCTGTCTGTGATTTAATAATCGATTTCTGTGCCTTTGCTCTTGCCATATAGGCTCCAATTTGAACTGCTATGGCTTCCAAGGTGTAACGGTCAGTCTTTGGAATTTCATCGTGAGAGTGAGACCCAAGACTGAGGATTGCAACAGTTTCATTCTCGAATAGAACTGGTATAATAGCTACCGCCGTAAGATCTTCATAATCGCTTAATTTTCGTAGTGACTCGTCTATTTCATTTCTAGATACATACAGAGGTTCATTAATCCTGAAACTCCTTTCTTCCCCGAGAATACTCTTGAGAAACTGAGAGGAGATACCTTGGCTTGTTGAAAGATCAAGTTGTTTTGTCTTATTATCAACTAGAAAGATCCCACCACTATCAACACCCTCGAGATGCACTGCAGCTTTCAGAATCCTGTCCAGTGCGTCAATCAAATTATCAGTTTTGCATAGGGTGTTCCCAAGATCACGTTGAAGTAATAAAGAATCTTCAATCTTCTTTCTCTCTGCAATTTCCTCCATCAAGTGTTCATTGACTTTTGTGAGTTCAGCTGTTCTCTCTTCCACTCGATTCTCAAGATCACTGAGCGCCTTCGAAACAGCTTCTTCCTGTCTTCTTGACTCAACTTCTGTAGTTATTCGATTTGCTAGTTGTGAGAATAACTCTCTAAATTCCTCTGTCCCTTTTTTAAGATAATAATCTGCACCTAAATTCAAGGCTCTTATTGCCACAGATTCTTGGCTTCTTCCTGTGAATATGATAAATGGAATACTAGGATTGAACTCCCTAACCCACTCCAGTAGCTCAAGTCCTGTCATACTATCATGCCCGAGGAAATGGTCACAAACTATTGCATCAAACTCCTCTTCCTCGATGAGTCTGAGTGCCTCCTGATCTGTAGTAGCTGATACCAGTTGAATTCTTTCATCCTCACGCGTTAGGAATTTTCCTGCAAGAAAAAGTAGGTCCTCATCATCATCTATAACTAGGACCCGTATCTTCATTTCCTCTCCACCTTTTTGTAACAAATAATCACTGTACAATACAATTGATTAGCTAATAGGAATATTTGCCATTCGTCGGATATTATACTTATGGATAAATTCAAACTAATCTCATATTCTTGTTAAAAAGTCAACTCGGAGTTTAAAGATAATATAAAACTTGTACACACAACAGAATCTTCAATTATACTTCGGGGATTTACCCTCGTTGTCGTAAGACTAATCTTATTTCCAATTAATTCAGAAATGATGTGTTGAGTACCAGCACAAAGATAAGGCATGATGTCAAATAAAAAAAAGCACGAGGTAGCGGAAAGTGGCGGAGCATAAGGAAGAGGTCCTCCCAGTCATTCATCTGCGGATTCGAATTTCGCGACCACTTGAGGAAGTATGGGAGAAATTTTTGGATCCCATTATCATGCTTCAGTGGCTTGGAGATGAGATAAGTGCAGACGTTAGTGTTGGAGGTTCGATTCGGTTCCTAGGTCCACATGCGCCAACAACTCCTGAACTGGCAAACTACTGGGATATCAAAGAGGTCAAGGAAAAGAAAGTTTTACTCCTCTCCTGGCGAATTATGGGTGTAGACACTCTACTAGTCATCAGATTCAATCCTATTGGTCCAGGGACGATGATTCAAGTGAATCATGGTGCAGTACCCGTTTCAGCTCGTGCATATCACCTACCTGAACATTGGAATCTCTTGTTAGCCAACTTCAAAGCAGCAGTTGAATTAGGAGCTCCAGCAATCAAATTCGATTACTCAAACTATCATCCACTACGTATCACGAGGTACGACCCCGTTGATGTGCGCTTGAGTGTTGTGTGCAAAACTCCTCCTTCACTGCCTTTCGATGTGTGGACCAACCCTGAAAAATTGAGACATTTCATCAGAGCAGATACCCCTGTGGTTGATAGGCAATATGCAGGGATCTATACCTGGTGGGCAGAAGGAAAGGGTCCTGTAGTATTCAAGAAAATGATTCCGGACCAAGAATTGGAATTCTCATGGGTGCACGGAAACGAACCTGAAACCCTTGTCAATGTCCGATTTGAGGAAGTCAATAGTCACACGCTTGTCACACTTCATCATCATGGTTTCCTCTCTCCGGAAGCAGTGGTAGGATATGATATTGGTTGGTCTGGTATTCTCGCAGAGCTAAAGCTTGTGTGTGAACTTGGAGAATCTGGAATCGAACGTATCAGCGATTGGGGTTAAACTCTCTGAAGTAGTCCACACCTTCTTTTAACATAATCTTCTGTTTCAATAAGAAGTCATATCTAGAAGAGGAGAAGGCCTGGGAAAAGCAACTGCCACATTGTCAAGGCTGTTATCACTGGAATAAAGAAATTATCAGTCCACCCAATGCTCAGAATCTCAGCTGCAGTTGCACATAATCCTATGATCAAGATTTGAGGTAATACTGCCAGAATGATCGTGTCTGGGGAGAACACTACAAGTGAAGTGATGACTGACAACGTTGTAAATATTAGAACCCCAATACTACCCTCGAATGATTTGTCGCGATATTTCCGTTTTATAATTCTTCCACCGAATGGTCTTCCAAGAACCTCCCCAGCTGCATCTCCCCAAGAAACCGCGAGGATTGATGCAACAAAGATTTCAGGTCGGTGGAAAAATACAATAAAAACTGCTCCAAATGAAACGAGTCCCATGAATCCTGAAGCAAATGTATTCAGTCGAGTTTCACCATCACGACTTCCAGCTAACAGCAGCTCCCATATCAACTCACTCCTATGAGCCCACGAATACATGAGTATCGTCAGGAAAATACCAGCAGCGAAGGCTGGCCCGCTCAAATTTGAATACGCTACAAGAGTCATCCCAATGGTTGTCCCCATGGAGATATGCACCAATTTTCTGGGCTTCCACTTTGGCATACCCAGAGCTGCCATATAGTATGCCGCTGTGAGTATCACTGATGCAATCAACCCCGTTGCTATCGCCATGCTGATATCAAGCGGAGTAAGATCCCCAAATATTAGGTCTACCATATTCGACAGTGTAGTTGGGGGACTGGAAGTATTTCATTATTGTTGTTTTGTAGTTTCGAAACATCAAATCGATTTAGACAAGCTTTATCGTTACACTGGAAAGTTTATCTCCCACTTATAGACTCACAGCTTATGACAAAACCACCCGTGGCAATGATTGTCCCCCATGAGTATGAAATTCATGGAGTGAGAATTAAGGATAACTACTACTGGCTTCGCAATAAGGGCAAAAATGATGTAATCCAATATCTGGAAGCTGAGAACAAGTATTCCAACGCAGTAATGGCTCACACTAAAGATTTTCAGAAGAAGCTCTTTGAGGAGATGAAAAGCCGTATCAAAGAAACTGATGAAAGTGTCCCAATGAGGATTGGAGATTATTATTACTACCACAGAACTGAAGAAGGCAAGAACTACAATATTCATTGTCGGAAATTCAACTCTCTTGATGCTCAGGAAGAGATCATTCTAGATATCAATTCAATAGCTGAAGGTAAGAAATTCACGAGAGTTGCTGCCATCAAGATTAGTCCCGATCACACCATGATGGCATATTCAGTCGATTTCACTGGTGGAGAAACATATGATATCCGAGTTGTAAAACTTGAAACAGGTGAAATCATAGATACTATCACCAATGTCACGGGGTGGAGTGGTCCTGAGTGGAACAATAGTAATTCAGGAATATTCTATGCTGAACTCGACGACATCCATCGTCCTTATACCTTGGTATATCATGAACTGGGAACCAACCAATCAGACGACAAACGCCTGTTCGAAGAAACCGATAAGTCATACTCGGTGAAGATTTCTAAATCAAAGGATAAACACTATCTATTCTTAGATACAAGCTTTTCCACGGAAGAAACAACTGAGATTCATATCTTGAATTTACAGCAAGAAGAACTCGAGCTACAGCTGTTTTTCCCACGAACAAAAGGTATTGAACTATCAATTGACCATCATGGCGATTATTTCTATATCCTCACAAACGATGAAGGAGCAATTAACTCCAAATTGATGAGAGCTCCTGAAACGGACTTTGCCAGGTCGAACTGGGAACTATTAATTGACCATGACTTAGATGTTCGTCTTTCTAGTCACATGTCTTTTCAGAACTATCTTGTAATAGCGAAACGCGAAGGTGGTTATGAGAACTACATGATTTACGATACTACAACTGGAGAGAAACATGATATTGCTCAACCGGAGGAAATCTATGGGCTTGAATTAGTCACGAATCCCGTCTTTGAAACAGATGTGTTCAGGTATAGATTCAGCTCGCTAGCGACACCTGCAAGCATCTATGACTATAACATGAGAACACGTGAACTGGAGTTGAAGAAAATCGATGAGATCAAAAGACATGAGCCATCAGACTATGTCACAGAACGACGCTATGCTAAGGTGAGAGATGGTACCCAAGTTCCAATTTCAATAGCTTATAAGAAAAACACGAAACTTGATGGAACCGCTGCAATGTATCTTACGGCATATGGATCTTATGGAATCCCAATTGATTCCGACTTTAGGTCTATCAGGCTGAGTCTTCTAGAGAGAGGTGTGATTTTCGCTATAGCCCATGTTAGAGGTGGTGGAGAGTATGGGAAGCCTTGGTATTATGCTGGGAAGCTTGGCAAAAAGATGAACACATTCACCGATTTCATTGACTGCGCGAAGTATCTTATTGCTGAAAACTTCACATCATCAAACCGACTGTGTGCTGGAGGTGGGAGTGCTGGAGGACTTCTAATGGGTGCAATCCTTAATCTTCGACCAGACCTATTCCATAGTGTCTATGCAGCAGTTCCTTTTGTTGATGTTATCACAACAATGCTCGATGATTCAATACCTCTCACTACATTCGAATACAGAGAATGGGGTAATCCAAACATAAAGGAAGAGTTTGAGTGGATGTATGAATACTCCCCCTATGACAGAGTGGAAGCCAAAGACTATCCGAATATCCTGATAACTGCTGGATATAATGACCCTCGAGTCCAGTATTGGGAACCTGCAAAATGGACCGCCAAGCTACGAGCAATGAAGACGGATGATAACATTCTCATTCTCAAGACAAAGATGGAGAGCGGTCATAGTGGTGCAAGTGGTCGATATGATTACATGAAGGAGTATGCATTTGTCTATTCGTTCATTCTAGACACACTAAAGGTGCCAACTTAGCACTGAATCTATCTCTGACACCGAGGACAAAAGTACACCTGTCCCCCTCCATGTGCAATCTTCTCAATTGCTGCACCGCACTGTGTGCAGTTCTTACCTTTCATATTTGGACCCATAACTGGATTATGACGACCAGGTTCACCATAGAGGTTCAACCAGTTGTCTTTTCCGCCAGAGCAAATACGAGAATTGAGTATCTGCTTCATTGAGTCATAGATTGCATGTTTCTCGTCATCTGTTAAAGTAGACGTGTTTCTTTTGGGATGGATTCCTGCCTTGTAGATGATTTCTTGAAACGCCGCATTACTAAGTCCCACAATAATTGCAGTTTTACCAACAATAGCTGCTTTGATATTCTGACTTTTCATGTCAAGTAGTTCAATGAACTTCTCTACTG
>JBHLRC010000104.1:0-10938 GCA_048882965.1 Candidatus Thorarchaeota archaeon | reverse complement strand
TATTTCGAGCCGCCCGCGAGCTGAAGGCCAAAATCCTTGAACACGCCGGCCGCGTAACCGGCATTCTCGGCGGCGAACTTGATATTACTGACGGAGCCGTTGTGCATCGCGGGGATCCGTCCCGCAAAGTGGTTTCCCTGCATGAGGTGGCGCTGGATGCCTATTATGACAAGGAGCACGGTGGCCAGTTAACGGCCGAGGTCTCCCACAAAACCCGCACCAACGCGCCTACCTTTGGCTGCACGTTTGTCGAGGTGGAGGTAGACCTGCCGCTGTGCAAGGTGGAAATCAAAGAAATATACAATGTTCACGATTCCGGAGTCATTCTGCATCCTGCGATGGCCAAGGGTCAGGTGCAAGGTGGCGCTGCAATGGGAATCGCCGCCGGCCTTTACGAGGAGATGCTCATCGACAAGGAACTCTTGTGCCTCTTTAGCGTCTAAATAGAGAACCGTCTTCTTTGAGTTAGAGTACTTCTCTAGAATAGGAAATGTTCCCCTCTTCGCCCTCTTCGGATGATTCCAGATCCACTTCAGAAAATCTAAGTCAATCTTTTCATAGCAGCCTTCTGGAAGTTCAGGGCGGACCTTCCTATGGTGTGCAATCCTTCTTCTCATTATTCTCCAGATTGCAACAGGACGCCTTACTCGAAGATAGATTGCTGTGTCAGCTCGCTGTATTCTCTCCTCTAGTGTAGTTGAGTAGTTGCCATCCATGACCCATTCGTCCTCGTCAATGAGTCGACGAACTATGGAAGGCCATTCCTCTTTTGGAGTGGGAACCCAGTTGGGTCTCCAGAAGTGGGAGTCGAGGTGAATACATGGAATCCCTATCTTGTCAGCTAATTTCTCCGCGAAGCTCGACTTTCCTGAGCCACTATTGCCTAAGACAAGCACTCGTTTCATTTCACACACTGTTGTTCAGTTCATACAAACATCATGTTATTTATCAATCACGTTCGCCCGTATTGACTTATGAAAAAGAATCCTAAGGATGTCGTAAGAGAGGGATATGACAGGATAGCTGATCAGTATGATGAGTATAGGGCTCCCTTCAGTGATGAAGCAGAGCTTGATGAGTTCATGAGTTCAGTAAAACCAGGGGGTCATGTCTTAGATGCTGGTTGTGGAACTGGCATAGTTACTCGACATCTTGTTGATAATGGGTACCAGGTAACAGGGATTGACATCTCACAGAAGATGCTTGATCTGGCTAAACAACGCGTGCCTGAAGCGACCCTTAAAGTTGGCGACATGACGGCACTAGATTTTGAGGATGACTCATTTGATGGCCTTGTTTCAACGTATGCAGTCTTTCATGTCCCAAGAACGAAGCACTCCGTTCTCTTTCGGGGCTTTCATCGTATTCTCAAGAAGGGAGGTGCTCTCTTATTCAGCGTTGGAGCTCGTCCAGAACCTTCTGATGGAGTATGGGAATGGGATGAGCTTCAATCTGTGCCGATGTACTGGAGTAGTAATGGTCCAGAGAAGACTGTTGAACTTCTCAAATCTGCGGGTTTTGAGATTATATTTACGAGGAGTGTTGAAACTCAAACTCCAACTGAAATTGAAAAACATTATTGGATTCTCGCTAGAGCCAAGTAATATTGCACTAGCACCAGCTTCTTGCATCTGAGTAACAGCAATAGGGATTTCATGATTAGTGAACATATCAACAGAATGAGTCCAAATGTCTAGTCCATATTTTGTGAATATGGCTTTGACCAACTATTGTTGTCCCTTGATAAACACTGACTCTCTGTGAGAAATACTCACTCCTTTTCGAACGAATCCTGTATGCTGTTGTCTTTCTCGCCATTGCTGGAAATGCTAAGCTATCTTTTGCGTCGGCCCACAATGAAGAAAATTATCGCAACCAAAGATCCTCCCACAACAACTCCCAGAGCTAGAGTTAGCAGAGGGTCAAACCCGAGAGTTGGTTGCGTTGAAGGACCGGTCGTTGTGGGAGTTGTAGTTGAAGTTGACGTAGACTCAGGAGAAGTGACTATCACAGCTACGCTATCGGTGACGTAGTGCCCTGCGTAGTCAAAGGCTACGATGTTATAGATGTAGATCCCATGCTCTAGGCCATCGACAGAGATAGAGATCTCTTGGTTTGAAACCAGCCAGTCACCTGAATCCAACAATGTATCATCACACCAGATCTCATAGTTAACAGGATTGTCATCTTGAGGATGCCAGCTGATGCTGTTACCCGTTTCTCCCTCAACATAGCTGATGTCCGATGGGTGGTCCACAATGGGCATCGTTACGTCTGTGACTGTTATACGAATCACGGCTGTACAATAATGTCCGTGAATATCATACGCCCGTATCTCGAGATTGTATTGGCCGCACTCCAGCATTGTGTTGTTGGTTATAAGACCACTAGAGTCCACCTGGAACAGACCTGTGTCGTTAAGCCAGTAGTAGTCCAATGCTGAGTTGTCCATAGCATAGACTGTGTACGAGAACGTGCTGCCAAAGTCGATCATCTGGTCGGTTGGCTCATACAACCAAATCGGTGGCTGGGTGTCCTCTACAACTACTGAGAAGGTGCCCTCCAGTGTGTTTCCTACGGCATCGCTCACCCAGACCTGTAGCCAGTAGGTACCAACGGCGAGTACATAGTTCATCGAAACGACACCGTTTTCATCAATATGGAACCGCGAAGTATCGTTGAGACCCCAATATAGGCCTGACACGTCTGATGCATCGAGGTCGTATGTCCACTCATCTCCAATCTCGACAATCTGAGAACTTGGGACTGTGATCCAAGTGGGTTCGTCATCGTCAAACACTGTGATTGTGATTGAGGTTGAGCAGTAGTGTCCGTATGAGTCATACGCCCTGATCTCAAGCGCATAAAATCCGTGTGGTAGAATGGTGGCATTCGATAGGATTCCACTGAGCCCGATGCCAAACAGCGATGTATCATTCACCCAGTAGTGGTCAATACCTGCGACTGCAACAGCATGAAACTGGAGTTCCAATGCTTCAGAGTATTCGAGCATTGCATCATCTGGAACTTCTTCCCAGTACACGAAAGGTCCCTCTTGTGGTAATGCTAAGGGGTGACTATCGAAAGAACCGGCTGCCCCGGGAATCGGATGCGGTGTGTCGCCAAATCCGTCAAAATCTGCATCAACGCCTGTATAATTAGACCAGTAGTTCTCAAAGTATGTGCTAGATGCTCCGTCGTCAAGCGCGTTGATTTGATTGTCGCGGAACGAATTCCAGATAATCTGAGAATCCAGACTGCCGCTCGATATGAAGAGACCATTCGAGTTGTTGATGAGAGTGTTGTTCGCCATGTAGGTACTATTCGAATTTAATAACGAAATGGCAGCATCATTGTTCTCAAATGAGTTATGCTGAAGGCTAATGCCGTTCGAATCTTCGAGGTAGATTGCATCATCAAAGGAGCTGAAGGTGTTATTAGCAATCACGAATTCACTGATGTTGATTGCTTGTATACCGTAGTCTCCATATAGAAACACGTTGTAACGGATTATGCCGTTCGTCGCATTCGATATCCATATACCTTGATTTGGACTTAGAATGAAGTCTGTCATAAAGACGCAATCCTGGATGATGAAGTGTACTCGGGTGTTCTCGATAGTTATACATGCATGACCCATAGTTGACCTGATGTGCTGATTCTCTATCCTGTAGGGATCTTCGCTTGTCCCTGATCCGGGCCATCCCTGAGTTTCGAAGTCCAAATCACTTGTGATTGTAATACCCGAGTCGAGAACCAGAGGGTACGCACTAAAGACATTGTTTGTCGTCACTGACTCTCCAGGAACCGGTCGAACGCTAATCGTGTAGTTGTATATGCCCGATTCAGTTGGTTCCCAGTAGTAGACCCACTGGTGATATGAAGAAATATTGAGTGAGCTCACTACGTCTGCAAAGACAAGTTCATCATTGATACGGAATTCTATGTAGAGAAACTCCTCCACGTGGGTTCCCAGATTCACTATACTAAATGTGGAATTCACACCCAGAAACAGTCTTGGCTGCTCTTCCACAATCACATGAGCCATGACATCATGATCATATGCTGGATAGGCTGTCCACTCGAACATGTTCTTGGCCACAAGTAGGTTGTCACGATAGCTAGGCATCTCACCATCTCCGAACAATCCATTGCTTGCACACACAATCTTGCCTTGTCCTAACTGAGATACCGTCAACACATAGTCGTTCGAACTGGAATACTTGAATAGTCCAATGGCAGGCCACGAGATGTTCATGCGACCAGAAGATGACGACATCGAAATCCCATACGCCCCCACTGTGAGCGGGTGAGAGACCTCTACGCTTTTTGATGTGGAAACGGAACCCGTGCTGTTCCATGTGACGCCGGCAATCCCCGTCAGTGCATTCAGGATGTCTCTATGAGTTGGATTGGCGTAGAGATTGTCCCCACAGATTACGATCAGTCCTCCTCCACCCATTACAAACGAGTGGATGTCAGATATCTCGGAGGGCGAATATGGTATGACGGGATAGACAATTACTAGAGTGTCATACGCAGAGAGCAGAGAGCTGTTGATACCGTTTCCATGATTCTCACTGACCAATTGTCCCTGGATTAGAATCGCATCTAAAACCTCTGAGAACTCGTTACTTGGTGCGTTGCCGTGAGACATGTCCCACAATACATGCTTTATCTCAAGGTGTGCTCTAACGATAGCTTGGTCGGCATTGTTGTCGTAGGTCTCCTCAGAATAGAGAGATGCAGTATGAACAGTGATATTCCAAGCGCCCTCTTCCGAAGGAGTCCACTCAAATGTGACATAGATTGAGGTATTGAACAACAACGATGGGATCGTTAGAGAATCACTCAGCGTCCCATTGATGAATAGTTCACACGAGAGGTCAGTCTCCTCCATGAGGCCTTCACTAGTAATGGTTACTCCAACGATAATGGTTTGACCAATTTCAGCAGTGCCTTCCACTTCTAGTCCAACTAGTTCCAGTTCAATTGAAACCTCGTGGTCCGGGTAGCTATACTCGCTCCATTTCAGGATATTGCAGAGTAATCGTATCTGGTCCCTATCCAGTGAACTCATGTTGTACGCGGGTGTATGAGAGCAGTATATCATACCCCTGTAAGTCAGTATTACTCCTTCAACTCCACTCAAAGCAAGTGGTGTACTGAGTCCGAACATACTCTCGGTCCATCCATCATAAATGAGTGGATGAGGCGCTATAGTATAGGGAGCGTTGTTGGTGAACGGATTGGGTAGACCATCAAAGATGGGGTGAAGAGTGTCGATCATTGTGAAGTTCTCTGTGAGGGTTGTGGAACTGAAAATGCCAGGCATTGGTTCTGCAAGGCCGAAGAAAGACCAGAGTGAATCAATGGAGGTAAGGGCATCGTAGGCGACTACGAACCCGTGCCCCTGACGCACGTATGTCTTAATGGCCTCTATCTCAGTTTCCGAGAACGCGTGGGTTATTCCTGAAACATAGAGAACATCTGCACCGCTGTTTTGGAGTCCTTGGAGCGTGATGGTAGACGAAAAGGTTGTATAATCAACAATGAACTGTGTTATACCATATTCATTCCAGTACTGATTCAGATAATCCCAAACCCCGTATTCTGGCGTATCGGTGTACATGCATTTCAAGACGACCACTCTGACCGTGGTCCCAATGGTAACGAGGAAGTCAGCGGAAGCAGTATTTCCGTAGGTGTCGTTCACATAGACAGTTATGGGGTAGATGCCGATGTCCAACACCGTCAAGTTGCTAAGCACCCCGTTGGCATCGATTGAGAAACGAGAAGTATCATTGACCCACCATGTGCCCAGTCCGCTCGGATCACTTGCGTTTAGGTCGTGATGGAGATCTGTGCCTACCTCTATAAACAAGTCATCTGTAATTTCCAATACGGGAGGGGTCGTGTCAACAACAGTCACAGTGAAAACATCTGTTAGTACGTTATCTTCAGTATCATTAACCGAAATCTGAATTCCGTATTGTTTCAGGCTCAAGACGGATGAGTTCCTCACTACACCCATGGCATCTACGGAGAAGTGATCCGTATCATTCAGCCACCATGTGCCTATGCCACTGACGTCTGTTGCGTTGAGATCGTAGAAGAAGGCTGTCTCAAGTTCTGCAAGCTGGTCCTCTACTGGTTCTGACCAAATCGGTGGGGTTGCATCCCAGAGCAGCAACTGAAAGACTGCATCAATTTCGATGCCATAGATATTAGCTACCCACACTTGGAGTTCATACAAGCCCGCAGGAAGAAACGTGTGTATTGTGATATTCCCATTATTGTCGATTGAAAAGTGAGATGTATCGCTAATAGTCCAGACCACGGGGCTCTCCGAATTCACATTGAGATCATAGGACCATGGTTTGCCAGCTTCTGTCGCCTGATTGTCGGGTACAGGGTTCCAACTTATGCTTGGATTGTAATAGAGAGGGTGCTGATCAGAGTTGCCCGAGAATGAGTAGGGTGTATCGCCGATGCCGTTCTCATCCACGTCCTCTCCAGTGTAGTTGGACCAGTAGTTGTGGTCGAAGAAGTTGTAAGAACCATCATCCAAAGCGTCCACGGTGTTGTCTATGAAGGAGTTCCACAGAACTGTATTGTTCTCCGAAAGCGAACTAAGGCTGATTCCTTGTCCATTCCCTAGAAAGGTGCAGTTTGACACGAGAACGAAATCTGCATTGAAAGAGAAGAATCCCGCTAAATTATTGTTGAGAAGGGTATTGTTTGCCAAAGTCATAGTGTTGCATCCACTTAGACGGATGCCATAGTTATCATTGTGTGAGCATATGTTGTTAGTTATATTGTTACCAGAATGCCCACTGATGAAGATTCCCTCAGAATTGTTGTTGCAGGTGTTCCAAGAAATCGAAGACGAACCTGAGTCATAGAAGTAGATTCCATAGCCGTTATTGCCTATACAGGTGTTGTTGAATAGAGAGCTTAGGCGGGATTGGTAGAGATATACGCCGCTTTGATTGTTGTCATTACAAGTGTTGTTGACTAGGTTGATGTCTTCTGAGTCTACAACCCAGATACCATAGTCACTGCTGCTGGTACACGTGTTGTTCTCCACCAAGATGGAAGCACAGAAACCTCGAATGGTGATTCCCTTGATATTGTTGCGGCATGTGTTGTTCATCAGGATTATGTCACTTGATCCAACCACCTGTATCCCGCTAGCTACATTCGCCGATACTGAATTGATTACTGCTGCATGGGTCACATTGTCTAGCCTGATGCCGTGTTTCGTGCTGTTTCCAGTGAAACATCCGTTGATTATGAACGACACATTGGTGTTTAGTATCTCGATACAGTGAGTATCGGGTGTGGAAGTACAATCTATCTGGAGCCCCTCGATTCTGTAGGGGTTTCCCTTTGTGCCGTCCCCTGGCCAGCCCTCGTCCAGCGCCGTAGCACTGAAGTTAGCGTCACCATCTATAGCGATTGTACCGTGGATTTCTGCAGCCAAAGCAACACTCTCTCTGCGGGTCTCTAAACCACCCTGGTGCAGAGGTGTCTTCACTTCAGTGATTCCATTAACGCCAATCACAAAAGACGCGATTAGAGCCAAGACAATCATTCTTCTCAGGTTACTCAGATTACCAGCATTGATTCTAGCTGCTGGGCGTTTCGTTTCTCTTTCCAAATGCAAAATGCATCTCCTCCTTTGAAGAGAGTGCGCGCACTAGAATGAATGATGCTCTTGGTAGCTACTGTCCAGTTGATGCGCCGGTCTCCTTGGCCGGTCTATACTGGGGTTCCATTAGTAGTAGTTACTTTACTAACAGGATTTGCGAATTCCTTGTTCCATGCGTAAGCATGGATTAACTCTCCTATCGTTTTATTCACAAGCTCATAATGTGATATTAGTCTTTTCATGGAATTCCGTCGAACAAACTACCAAGAGGAAGATGAAAAGTAAAGACTGAATCTCTGCAAAATTTGTCGACATCCTTAAATCCAGTCCGAGATATTTTTTCGACTGAGCCGGTTTGGCAGAGTAGGTTGTGTGGTATTGGTATGGACATTGATGTTGTGAAGCTCAGAGCAGAATTTGATAAACCCCATCATCTCATTCAAACATCAGATGATAAAGTTCTGTTCCTACGTGAATGGAAACCCACAGTCCCTTCAAAGACAGCAACTATCATTTTTCACGGAATAACCGCATATAGTGAACCATACGATTCGTTGGGAAGTCCACTAGCCGATGCTGGATTTTCAGTATTTGGTCTCGATCTGCGTGGTCATGGTCTTTCTGATGGCGTTAGAGGTGATTATCCGAGTAAGGAAAGACTCGTGAATGATGTTTGTGAAACTATCACGTTTGTGAAAAACCAAGGATTTTCAGGAGTCATTCTCGTAGGCAGTAGTCTAGGAAATTTGGTTGTACTTGAAGAAGCATTGGATCATTGTGTAGAACATATCTCTGGACTTATTCTTCTGAGTATTGGAAGAGAAATTGAACCTGGTGCATTCCCTCAAATGTCAACAGGAGAGAAATTAAAGACCATAGGGAAGATGATTTTTGCTTACAACCGTCCTGTCATGGAATATAAACGGGAGGGCATTATAGGCAAAGAGGATCCTTTATTCAATTTCAAATATTCACCAAGATTCCTGAATTATCTCAATGCACAACGATTCATGAAGAAGTATCAGTTTCCCGAGCATTTGGATTTCCCAGTTCTCGTTGGCATTGGTGAAAAAGATGAGATTTTCTCTATTGAAACAGCACGTGCGTTCTTTGATGAAGTTCCTAGTGAAAACAAAGAATTTCAAGTAATTCCTGGAGCGAAACATGCAGAGACACACGCTATGTGCTCGCCTTCCTTAATAGATTGGCTGAAAAAGAATTTCGATTGAACTATGGGGTATCAAGTGAGAGCTGCTATTGTGTCCCATCTGAAAAAGTTTCACGTAGTTCTCGTTTGAGTATCTTTCCTGATATACTGCGAGGAAAATCATCGACAATCAGAACATGTTGAACTCGCTGAAACTTTGCTCCAACCCTCTCATTAATCCATATCATCAATTCATCAGGAGTAATCGACATTGAATCTCGTAGAACTACGGCTGCCACAGAAGCCTCTCCCCATTTTTCGTTTGGAATTCCAAAGACTGCGACTTCTTTCACAGATGGATGTTGTGCAACAACCTCCTCGATATCTTTTGGATAGACATTTACTCCACCAGAAATAATCATGTCCTTTTTACGATCCACCAAATAGAGAAAACCATCTTCATCAAGATAACCTAAATCCCCAGAATGAAGCCACCCACCTCTCATTGCCTCTGTGGTTATTTGAGGGCGCTTATAGTATTCTGTCATCAATGTGGGTCCTTTTCCTATAATTTCCCCAATCTCTCCAACCGGAACATCCTCATCATTTTCATTCACAATTCGCATTTTGAAGAAAGGGGGAGGAATACCTACCGATTGCAGCTTGACGGCAGTATGCGTTCTGTCTAAAACTGTTAGGAAACCTTCTGTTAATCCATAGAGTTCGTAAAACCGATTTGGCAGGAGCTGATTGAGCTTTTCCTTGACATCCATAAGTAATGGTGCACCAACCGAGCAGATCATTTCTAACGATTCCAGAGCCTCGACCGAGAAGTTCGGAGCATTTAGGATGGCAATTAATTGTGAAGGAACCATAATCACATGAGTGACCTTTTCACGCTGCACTGTTTCAATGAATTCTTGAGCATCAAACTTGAGTTTTAAGATGAATGTGGTTCCAAGTAACATAGCAGGCATCATGGTGACGAAGGCACCATTAAACACGATAGAGCCACAATGAATGACTACACTTTCAGGTGTCATTCTAAAGCTTGATGCAAATAGAGTGGCATAATACGAGCGAACATAATGCGAGAGCACGATGCCCTTTGGTAACCCAGTTGTTCCGCTACTATAGATGATATTGTAGGGGTCATTTTCATCTATTTCTTCAACATCCGGCTCTTTATCGCTAGATTCTGCTTTGAGTGATTCATAGTCATTATACTCCGAATTTGAAGAGTCATCAATGAGAACAAATTCCTCAACATTAGTCAATTCATGTTTGATCTCTTCTAGAATACTCATATACTGAGAACTTGTTACGACTATCTTGGCATCTGAATCATTGATGAGTGATATAAATCCTCGACTCATGAGTAATGTACTTAGGGGTACAGATACTGCACCGAGCTTAGCTATTGCCCAATACAGTTCAAGCAATTCAAAACAATTAGGCAAGACAATTGCTATTTTATCTCCCTTTCCTACACCTAAACCACATAGCATATTGGCTACACGATTGACACCGCTGTTAAACTCCTGATATGACAGTCGAATGTTCTCAACAATTATTCCAAGATGATCTGGGCGATATTGAGAATTCCTCGTCAACAACATTCCAATATTAACAGGATGGAACTCTGGATATTTAGACATAGTTTGCCCCTCAAGTGAAATAAACCGACTATATCCAAGATGAAAAACTTTCCGTAGAACTCAGTGATAATAACTGTACAATTAGATATACGCAGATTTTTCTGAATCAAACTCTTAGTGAAAGATTCTCTCACTTTTTTGTAATTTCAAAGGTCTGCGACAGCGGGAATGATTTCTTCTCCAAACTTCTCAAGTGGGGCGATCTCATGTACATTTGGCATATTGAGAATAAGATGTTCAATACTCTCGTTTGCCAGTCCTTTGCACATTCCAATTACATCATCAGTTGACATATTTCCCGAGGATAAATTCGCAGTACCCAACGCTGTACGTTCTATTTCATCGTATGGTCTTCCAATGGTTTCACAATGTTTCTTCAAGACTTTGAGTTTGTGATTGATCACTTCAAGACCAGAATAGGTGAACAAATTACATGCATCAGCATATTGAGCTACAAGTCGTAGAGTCTTTTTCTCACC
>JBHLRC010000103.1:0-11028 GCA_048882965.1 Candidatus Thorarchaeota archaeon | reverse complement strand
ACATCAATCTCTTATGATGACATAGCTCGTGCAACTGCAACCATCTATCCACACAAGAGGCTCTCACCCGACAATCAAGGGCACCTTTCATTCTACTGGTATATTGATGACTGGGTAAATCCGACCACTGACACTAGGGCATCAGTGAGAGTTTCGGTGTCAAACACAACAGACAGTCTGACCATATACTATTATCTCTGTGTTGGTGGGGATGGATCGACCCCAATTATTCTATTTGGGAATGACCTAAAATTCCCAGTAGATAGTTTCAATGTTACTGACACATGGAACCTTTTTGACCGCAACATCTGGGAAGATTATACCTACTTTTTCAACACTCAAGACCTCTTTGTTGAAAGCGTATACTTCGAGATTTACACAAACGATGGCAATAGCCGATTATCAGTCTTGCTTGATGACCTTGAGTTCACATCAGCTCTCATAACAGACACGGACTATGAAACACAAGGAGCCATTGGGACTCCTATCGAGGGCTGGACTGAGCCCGTTGGGCCAGATACCTTCACAGTCACTGATTTTGCAGCAAATGGTGGCAAGGCTGGAAACATGACTCTCGAGAGTTTTCAGAACTTCTATGAAAGTCAGGAACTTGGTAACCTAATAATAGATGATACGACAGAACTCATCCTTGACTTCAATGTGTACCTCGATGTATTCAACCAGTCTTCTGAAGACTTCCTACTCTTTGAATTTGGACTTGGAAATGGTGAAGGATTGACCTATGTCATTGCGAATTCCAGCTCTGAGTTCCAGGGCTGGGTGTCTGAGGAATCAAACATAATATTCCTGCAAGACACAATTACGACTGGGGAATGGATGAACTTCCAGCTTGATCTTGTCCACGACTACGAATCACTTGTTGGGAGTCTGCCTGATACGACCTTAGAGTATGTAGATCTAATGGCTCTGGCTTCAAAGAGTAGTATACTCATAGCATTTCTCGATGATCTCTATCTGTACTACGACTCTGCTCCTGGAATTAGTGAAGTAGGTCATGAACCTCTGAGTCCAAACTTTAATGACTTCGTGATAGTATCAGCTACAGTGGTAGATGCTACTCTTGAGTCAGTTGTTCTAAACTACAGAGTGGACAATGGAACTTGGATGACTCAGATGATGAGTCAGTCTGATAACGCACAATTCCAGACAAACTTCACAGACCTAACAGTAGGTGCTTTTGTTGAATACTACGTGACTGCGACTGATGCTTTTGGAAAGTCATCAGATGCATTAAATGATGGACAGTACTTTGCATTCATGGTAGAAACGGTGGGAGGATTTCCATTGACACCTATAGTAGCAGTCGTCGCTATCGCCGCAGTGGGCGTTGTAATCCTTCTGTACATGTTTGTGTATAAGAAGAAAGAATAGAAGTTGCAGTATTGGTCCAGTCCAAAAGACTGGGCCTTCTCTTCTTTTTGAACCATAGAGATGAACTTCATTAAGATGATTAGATTGATGTCATTTCGGCAATCAGTGAAGACATACTCGTCAAAACAAGAATGCTCTTAAGGAGAATTAGAAGACAGGCTGTGTGAGGAGAAACTCTTGACAGATTATCTGGATAGCCTGAAGGGAGAGATTGGCAAAGTCATAAAGACATTGGAGAAGTTCTTTAACAATAAAATTGAGGATGTAGGTAGGCTTGGACCATTTCATAAGCAATACTATTCTAATGTCAAAGAGTACATTATGCGAGGTGGGAAAAGGCTTCGACCAGTTTTGGTTGTTCTAGGATATAAGACAATCAAGGGAGATTCAGTTCCTGAGAATCTATATGACGCTGCAATTTGTGTTGAGATATTGCATAACGGCTCACTCTTGCACGATGACCTTATCGACCATGATGAAACTCGAAGAGGAGGGAAGACTTTCCATGCTACGTATCGGGATCTCTACTTCGATCGGACAAAGGATGAGAGAGCTTCTTTCGACCATGGCATGACTATGGCCATTCTTGGTGGTGATTCTCTCATCAATATGGGTGCTGGTGCGATAACGGCTGCAAATCTAGAACCTGATATTGCCGCATATCTTCATGACCTCTATGAGTTCTCCTTCCAAAATCTTGTTGATGGCGTTCTACTTGAGATGCACATGATCACAGATGAAACTGCAACCTCAGAAACATACCTAACAATGGTCCGAATGAAGACCGCAGTCCTCTTTGATCGTTCACTCATGATGGGAGCAGCAATCGCTCGAGCTTCAGAATCACAGATCAAAGCACTCGAGGAATTTGGCATTAATGTTGGAAAAGCATTCCAAGTGCAAGATGACATTCTTGGAACTTTTGGTGACGAGGATAAGTTAGGCAAGTCGGTTTCTGGAGACATCCGTGAGGGAAAGAAGACATTGCTTGTCTTTGAAGCCTATGCAAAAGCAAATGACAAACAACGAAAAGAACTGGATAAGCTTCTCGGAAAACAAGGTATTACAGACAATGAGATTGACCGCGTCCGAGAGTTGTTCCGTAAAACCGGAGCTCTTGAATCAACCCAGAAGAAGATGACCGAGCTTCTCACCTCAGGGCAGAAGGCACTTGACAAAGCTGAGCCAGCTCTAAATAGCAAGTACAAAGAGTTCCTCATTGGTTTATCCGACTTCCTAGTTCAAAGAGATTTCTAGACTAGGAAATATCACGCAGAAGAACACAGTTTTATCATAGATGCAGCTCCACCGTTTCCTGATTCATATGTCATATGTGATGCGTAACTACAGCTATGAAGAAGACCTACATTCAGCACAGAAATTCCTTTGGGAAATTTTCAAACTATCAGGAAAACACTATGCTTCGGTTCCAACAAGATTAGAAAACGAAAGACATGGACCATGCGGTTCTGAGGAAGAGAGAGAGGATGATAGCAAGCTCCGGATTTGGGAGTATATTGATGATAATGATGCAAAAATGGTAGCAGTCACCGTATTGGAACCCAATGGTATCTTTTGGATTAATGTACATCCTGAACATCAAGAACTTTTTAGAAAGATAATTCCAGCTATCGAGGAACAAAGAAAGTCTTCAAACAAAGATAATAAAGAACTCAAGATTGGAATTCCTGTCCCAGTGGGTTTTGAGTCTTTGATTAATATCCTAAAAGAATTCGGATTTGAAGATGGAGGTCTCTGTGAACACAATCAAGTTCTCCCACTAGACTCTCCACCCCCAGATTTTCAACCACCAGAAGGTTATATTGTAAGACACGTAAAGCTACCTGAGGACTTTGAGCCTTATAGTGAGGTAGTCAATACCGTATTCTCACATTGTCATATGACTGAGAAGTTAGCAATGTTGTATACTGAAGCTGGTTTCTATAACGATGAACTTGACCTTATAGTTGAAGCACCTGATGGTAGCTTTGCATCGTTTGTAACAGTACGAATCGATCCAATCACCAAGATGGCTGAGCTGGAACCAGTTGGTACACACCCAGATCATCGAGGCAAGGGTCTCGCAAAAGCAGTATGTGCTGAAGGAATCCGTCGTGTTCAAAAATACAATCCAAGTTGCATCGTCATTCTTGGTGCTGCCTCAACTGATGCTGCGGCAAGACTCTATAGCTCTCTTGGTTTCATCAAAGAAGATGTTCATCTCTGGAAGAAGGTCATTTAGTTATCTCTTCAAACGAGTTGAACTAGGCGTCCTTAGAAGCGCATCACCAGCTTCACATTCAAACATGCAACGGAAAGGGTATGTAGCTCTTTCTAGTAAGAGCTCATGATTCTCATCCCTGCCATTCTAGCAGATTCGATGACTCGTGTGCTCTCACGGACTGAACCTCTCCCGTTCATACCTGGAGCGACCACAGTTTCTAGAAACTCCATTCCAAGATAGTTACAGATGTCCTTTAACATTCCAATGGTGTGTCGAGCATAGTGGTCATTTCCACCGCCCATTGGAATAGCAGCAATCACCTTCTTTCCTTGGAAACATCTCTGATCCAAACCATACCATCTATCCACGAAAAGTTTGAACTGGGCGGTAGGTCCCCACCAATAAATAGGAGTTCCCAACACCCAGACATCAGCTTTTTCCATCAGGGGAATTAGTCGTTCCATGTCATCCTTATGGATACATGAGCCAGTCCTTTGGCATCCGTTGCATGCTTGACAGGGTGCTATCTTCAGTTCGTTCAGAATGACTTTGTCAGATGTGGCCCCCTGTTCAGCGGCGGAAGTAAGAATGGTGTCCACTAAAGTTTCAGTATTCCCACCACGTCGAGGACTACCCACAATTCCGAGAACATGCTTGTTTTCATAGGGCACCATTCATACCTCCTCTAACTTACCTTCTCTTACCGAGTCAAGTCCTTGCATTATTCGACCTTGTAGGTCATAAAGAGTTCAAACTCTTCCAAGTCAGAATCAATACCAGCAATTCCAGTCGCAACTGCTCCACTAGTTGAAAATCCAAATTGAACCCTCAGTGGAATGTCAGTGCCAATATTCTTCTTCACATCCTTGGCTATCTCAACGACAAGTCTATTCCAGGCATAACGATATCCTGGCCTGATTGCGGTAAACCGCATGAGAACACGCTCCTCATCACCAAACAGGAATACACCATTTGGTTCCATTCTGAGTGGAGAACTTGCTGCAACAAGCTTCTTACCTTCGTAGAGCAAAATTGCGTTCCCTTGAGGCAACACACGGTCTTCGAAGTAAGTCCTAAAGCCTGCCTCATCAGGAAAGGCTCTACCAAGGTCTGGATCTGACATAGCAACTTCGATTAGTGCATCAATATCATCTTTGGTCGCAATCTTCATCTTTAGATCTGCGGCTTTACCATCCAGTTTCTTTGATGCCATCTTCTCAACATCAATGTCCTTGGTATAGCGATAAGCTCTCTCATACTCAGTAAATCCTCTCTCTTTGAACCACTTGATTTGGTCTTTAGCAATCTTGGAATTCAAAACTATACCTGTCCGGATGTCCTTTAGCTTCTTGTCTTTCTTTAGATGCTCGAATAACTCGTTGAAGATCTTCTCCTTAGCTTCAGACGGACAATCAGGGAATGACCAAGGATAACCTATTCCACCCTCAGTAGGATTCTCATCATCAATCCATGATGTGACATAAGCCAGGGGATCTCCCTTTTTAGACAGAACATAGCGAGTAGAGTCCTCTCCTCGCTGGATATTCCGTGGTTTGATCTCTTCAGCACGCGCTGGGAGACCTGACACACCAGTGTAGATCTTTGCCTGCGCCTCTTCTAGCTTCTCATCGGGATTCCATTTCTTGTAAACAACGTTCATCTCGATTTCTCCTCAGTTATTTTGCAAAAGCAAATTGCGTAACACTAAACGGTTTGTGTAATAAACCTTCTTACTCAAGATGCTTGAATGGAGAAACTTATATTAGCTATTGGTGTGCCATACAAACTGTCAGGGAAAATCATTAGATAGTGGGAATCAGGTAAATGAGGAAAAAGAAGGTGGGGTAGTATTCACTTACCACCTTCCAAAAATTCGAATCTTCTTCTATGCTTCTGCCATCATAGGCAAAAGTTTAGTGGACTCAATGGATGTACGAACTTCCTTAAGCTTCTTACTTAGTCTGACATATTCCTCATCACTATGCAGACTCTCAACTTTCTTCTTGTAGTCGTTCTCGTCCTTATACTTTGAAAGGTAAAAGACTTCATCCTCGTCCTCAGCATTCACCCAGAATCCTACAATATTCACATTGTGTTTATCGTATATCTTCTGGAATTTCTCCCGTAAATCATCCATCTCTTCGCGGGAATTAGATTTTGATCGATATAACATGTATAGAGCCATGATTATCACTATAATTCACAATAGTTAATTCTCTTATAATAGTTTCGAGATGTCTTTTGGGAATTAGATACTCGTTTGAATTTCGGACATTTCGTCATAATTATGATTCAAGCTACCACCTGTCAGGCTAACAAATGTTAGCACTTGCTTCATCACATCTGAATCACAGTATAGATAGCGACAGATAAGAAGACAATAATGAAGACAGTTATCATTGCTCCCAATGTCCTAGAGTATCCTTTCGGTGTTACTTGATCTTCTTTGTCCATCTTCTTGGCAAGAGGATAAAGCTTCCAATAGAAAGAAGCGATAGAAATCATTAACGCCCACAGAGCCCAGAAATGCATCATTGGGGTTCCGAAGATAATAATCACAGTCAATAGTGCAAGAAATATCAGTTTAGTCCCTGCGACCCAATCCACTAAGTAAGTTGTGAAATTGTGTATTTCCGGGTCACTCTTTGATTTCTCCCATGCAGTAAAAACTCCGACACTATTAGCGGTCTTTGAATCCTTCTTGAAGTAAAGGGCTAAAACATTAGAAACTTCCAAGAACATGAAAGCAATAATTGCGATGATTATCAGACTCATAATCCAAGCGTGGCTCCATCGGTTTCATAAATAGATACTGTTTGTATTTTTTTTTCAGGAAAAGAGAAAGTAAGAGTGCATTATACTATGTTTTTCTTGAGAATCTCTTTAGCGAGACTCGAGGATAGAGAAAGAATTCTATTCGGACTATTTTGTGATATTTCAAGAATATAATCTCTAAGACCGTTTGAGAGCCCAGAGGCATCACCTTGAGTTGCATTTGACGAAACTTTGAGTTTGATCCCTAAAGCCGCAAGATGTTTGCGAATCTTCCCAAAGAATCTGAGGTTGCAATGATTGTCTGTAAACCTGAAACCCTTTTGGAACATATCGAATCCATAAGCAGTCAATAAGAGATTCTCGATATTCACTGAATCTCCCTGAATGACTACTTCTGCATTTTTGATTTCACTCAGTCGTCGCTTTAATATTCTATTGATTCTGGCGGCAAAGTGACCATCATGAATTAGCCTATCTATATCAATTCCAATTGTGGTGCAACCGGAATCAATCTGTTCGCATATTTTATTCCTGACATAGTCATAGATCTCAATTTGTCCCTGAGAACTCCCAATTCTAGGCAGAAGATACCTGAGATGTTCATGGGGGTCGCCATCCAAAAAACCCATCCATGATAATCCTAGTGATGAAAGAAGAAGATGTAGGAGATGAAAATACATCCATTCTGGGTCATCACTTGAAAGTTGAGAATGTATCTCCCGAACATGGGATGGCTTAACACTGATATCCAAAAAGCCTTCAAAGATGTGAAGAAGCCTTCGTAGTCGCTCCCGATAAGGTGCTTCATCTGGTATAGGATCTACAACTAGAATAAGTAGATGTGAGTCGCCCACTTCAATTAGAATGTCATAGGCTGCTTTTCTGATTGTCCTCATCGGGGTTCTTGCAAAAATAATCACTGCAGTCACAAATCCAGCTATGAGGTCTGGATCAACGATATCTTCACGCGGGGAAACCGATGCGATAGAAGACCCATCTTCTATCTTGATGAGTGACACATACCTTACTTTCTCCACATCATACGTTGACATATTGCTCCCCCGAATCAACAACAATGGCGGAATCACCTTTTCATATTTGATGTACTATTTTATTCTCATATCAAACTGCAGAGAGGCGCGTTGACTGAAATTGTTATATGGAGTTCTTCTAGTTGTATCGTAGCATTCAGTCAGATTGTTTGATACAAAATCTGGAAAACCTCTCAGATTGTGTTTCAAAGAATCGAAACAGAAGGCAGTCGAACTTCAACAGTACTGAATGACGAAGTAAACAAGAGGTACAAAAATGAAAGAAGAACGACACTCTATTTTGAAGAAGATAGCTGACGGAGAGTTGACTCCAGAAGAGGCTCAAGAACTCCTCGAGAAACGAGAACAGGAGCTTCTTGACAAGCTTGATCAACATAGCGATGATTATTGGGGCTATGGATGGATTGGGAGAGTTAGTGAACGTGAACTAGAACGAATCATCAAGACAGTTCTCCCCAATGTAAACCCTGAATTCGTCGAGGAAATCGAAGCAATAGGAACTGGACAACTGACCTATCAGACTATCCAAGCACTTGTGGCTAAACATGTAACGGATGAGTACATCACTGAGATGGCAAAGCTTGGATATTCAGAAATCTCGGATAGGAATCTAGCACTTCTTGTCATGAACGGAGTCGATCCTGAGTTCGTGAGGGATCTTCAGAAATTAGGATACAGAGATTTGACCATGCGTCAGTTAGCAAAGATGGGTATCCATGGTGCTACTCCTCAGTTCATTGAAGAATTGAAAGAACTTGGATATGAAGACCTGCCAGTGAATCAACTAGTGAAAATGCGGATTCATGATGTGACTCCAGACTACATCAGAGAGCTACAAGAGCTTGGTTATCAAGACATACCTGCGAACCAGCTGACCAAGTTAAGAATCCACGATGTTACAATTGATTTCATATCAGAGCTCAAGGAGTTGGGATATGATGACATTCCTCCGGGCAGTCTGACAAAGCTCAACATTCACGATGTTACTCCTGAGTACATTCGAGACCTCAACAAAGTGGGCTTGGAAGCGATTCCACTCGGGCAGCTCATAAAGATGAGTATACATGATGTAACACCAGAGTATGTGAAGGAATTTGCAGATGCTGGTTACGACGACCTATCTCCAAATCGACTTATTGAGTTCAGAATTCATGATGTTGATGTAGAGTTTGCTACTGGTCTCAAGGAACTTGGGTATGGCGACATCTCTCCCCGACATCTTGTCAATATGACGATTCACAACCTGAGTATGGACTATATCAGAGAGTTAGCTGCTCTGGGCTATGAATCGATCAGTCCTAAAATCTTGGTTGACATGAAGATTCACAATGTTTCCCTCGATTTCATTCGAGAAATGAAAGAGATGGGGTATGAAGACATTTCCCCGAAACGGTTAATCGAGATGTCTATTCACAATGTAGATTCGTATTTTGTCCGTGCGTTCAAAGAGCGAGGACTCGATGATATTGATGAACGTCAACTAATCAATATGAGTATCCACAATGTGGACCCTAACTTTATCGATGAAATGAAAGAACTCGGGTATACTGATCTCCAACCCCGAGATCTCATTGAGATGAGTATCCATGGCGTCGATGCTGATTTCGTTCGCAGGATGCAAAAGATGGGCATTGAGGACTTGACTATCAAGAAACTTGTGAAAATCAAGATTCACGGCATTTTTGATTGAATAGATTCCAGCGAGAGCTGCAAGTGAAAACTGCACTCTCGCATTTTTTTTACGAAACAGACCATTTGTCTAACTTTTCCATTGATTGTTGCGAAGTTTGTTGGTTATTGATTTGGGTGAATTGAAACAAAAAACCATCTTATATGTTCTTGACTTCATCCAAATAGGTTAACTAGTATATCTGCGGAGAAGGTGCTGCTTTGGAGAAAGAAGTCAGGATATTCAATTTCTGCCCCTGTTTCAAAGACTTTGAGGGCGAGTTGATATGTCTCAATGATGATAGTCTCATCGATATTGAGCACACTATTTTTGCAGCTGACATTCTCAACCGGGATGCAACACTCGACATTGTGAAGCAGTTTGAATGTGCAGATGGTAAAACATGTTACTCCTCTATCTATACCTACAAGGATAATGTCTATTGCTCATCGCAGGGGTGGAAGATTAGAATTCACAAAGAGGACATAACCCCAGAGATGCTGATGAGTTCTATCAGGCTTTACGCATTGGGCCCAACGGAGATTACAGTTGATTGTGCATCTTGCATATATGGCATCTTGCTGGCGCTAGTTCTATCACAGGATCAGGCTTCAATCAAGAGATACTTGGATGAATTCTCACTAAAAGTGGCAATCAGTTTCACTGAAATGGAACTCGACGAGATTGATGACTCGACACCTTACTTTGAAACTGTGCAAGCGTACTTGGTCAAGCTTTTGGAGGATCAATACTACTGGCAGGACCTGGGTGAGAAACTGGTCGAGGATAAGGAACCTCAACCACTCATTGAACTTGTCAATAAGATGGAGGTTCTGGATAGACTGCAGTTTCTGTTCTACAGCCAGGTCCTCAATATTCGAAGTATAGAAAACTCGAGACTATTAGTCCGGATGCTCTCTCATATCTTACGGACCTCACGGAACATCCTTAATATCAACGAAGAGATTCACTCTTTGGTTGCTAGTGACACCATCAGCGGTCATAAGGAAAATGAAATCCTCATCAAGAAGATTGAGGATTACATGGAGAAGAGTCGGACACTTGATCACTTCTTTGGCAATATTGCTGATATAATGAAGGGCTCCTCTTAATTTGATTTTTCCAATTTCCAAGCTACTCGGTTATTTGGATTCCAGAAAAAATGCCAGTCTTTCTCATTTTTGACAACAAATCCGTTTTTTGAAAATTGGTCGATGGAGGCAACACAAATAAGCTAGCGTGAATACCATATCTCGGGAGGGAAATTTGTAGAAGATTGATATCAGTCAGAGATTGACTGAGTCTACACTCTAAAAATCAATTGCGGATAGATTAATTTCCCTCTATAGCAAGTACGAAATCAAAGGTAGAGGAATCATTCCGATGAAGGGGAGAGGACCATCAATTTGCATTTCTATCGTTCTAATTGTGGTCTTGTTATTAGGCTTCTCTAACGAGGAGTCATACTCCAATTACTATGAATCAAGTATGGTTAGATATCAAAGAAACTACTCTCTATCTTCATCACTTGAACAATTTGTCGGGAACAATCTTTCAGATGTGGATGGTCAGGGATCGTTAGGGACTCATTCAAATTTCGCAAACCAACAAGCTGGACCTGATGCAATATCAGATATACTCACTGAAGAGAATACTGAGCCAATTCCTACAAATATAGAGGATGATTATGATAGTTATGTTGTTGATATTGACTCTTCACCTGATGTAGGAATAGAAACAAATCCAACAAATGCACAGGGGACGGTTCTTGATTCTAACTACATGACACTTCAGGAAGTAGATGCTGGGACTCCCTATCAATCTGCATGGCTTGATACAAATCAGTATGATGGACTCATTGAATCTAGTTTGACCAAGGTTGGAACGTCTCCATACCTAGACCTACAGGATTATCC
>JBHLRC010000102.1:0-11114 GCA_048882965.1 Candidatus Thorarchaeota archaeon | reverse complement strand
AGGACATTGCAGTCAGGATTTCGCTAAACATGGTGAACTTGCCATAGAACTGTGAGTATGTACGTCTGTCCTTATCCTCTGTTGCGTAGAGTTTGTAGTTATTGTCAAACCACGCAATGTAGGTCCCCGCTTCCTGACTCTGTGCTATCGCCACAAAGACAAAAGCTATCAGAACAGACAGGAAGTCAGAGGACTGTGATAGGATGATGAATCCTATACCATATGAGAGTGCGGCAGTGAATAACACCCACCTTTGTCCAATCCAATCTCCTATAGCACCAGCTGGATAGCTGACACCGGCTTGAATGGCGAACTGAACCGCAAGTATCAAAGACAACTCTGTGAGGGAAACGAATTCCAATGCTTGTAAAATCAGGAATGTGTTCGTTAACATCACTGCGAAACTGTATACTAACATTAGACTTGTTGCTCGAGAAATGAATTGCCTAGCATCTGGATTCAGGTTCCCGATGCTCAATGCCCGATGATAGAGATTGGCCATAAACGTTACACACTCAAAACTCAGACTGTATCTCTAATTAATAAAAACACATCCCTCATTGTGATTCAATATTCATTAATTCACTCAAAAATCGTAAATGAAACTAACCTATCACTTCAAATACCGCCATGTATCTGTGTAGTAACCAAAAAGACTGGTTTGAAAAAGGAGAAGATGTCAACAATGTCAGATGAGATGTCCCCTACAAAATTTATACTCTTCATTTTATACGCAGTTGCCCTCGCCATGGGTGTTGCAGCAATAGTTCTTCCATTACTAGGTCAAGTTGTCGATCCGGTATTGATTGGAATTGCTATCTTTTGTCTAGGTCTTGCAGGAATGAATCAAGTGACTAAAGAATAAGATAATCCCTTTGTGGGTCAATAGTTAAAATTAACTTGGCGGTGCATAGCCCTTTGGCTAATTCACGCAGACACCATTTTAGTTGATCTTAGGTTGGATAGTTGGTTAATCATTACGAAGACCATCCCGGTTTTGAAATCGAGGACTACAATATCTGATGACACTCATGTGGGGTTGTTGACGAACTCATGAGTCCAAGTCAGAGCTCTTTTGACAGTGGGTATTTCTTCCAGTGTGTGGAAAATTATTTTGCCCTCTTTCTTTGCTCTGTTATACTCCAATAGTGCCCCTTTTGATTCAGCCATTAGAAACAATGCATCACAATGATCGACCCATGGTGCGTGCCAGTTCATATAGTCTGCCCACTCCATCTCTATATCAAGATCTTTTGCCAAAAGGTCGGGCCAATGGGTAAGATGAGGGATATACGGAAAATGCCCCTTCTTCCAAATCCGAAGGCCTGTTTCCATCGCCTTTCTGACATTCTCCTCAATCTCCTCCCTTGTGGACCCACTATATGGACCTGCAACATAAATCTTCATACTCTTCAAGTTTAACCACCAACTACGCAACTGAATGATATTTAATGATATATTACAGTTCGGGACCTTCGAATTGCTACGGTGAAACTACAGTTAAAGTTATGACTGGCCATGCGTTGTAACCATCATATGGCTCAGAATCAAGTTGAGGTTGTTGATTATCGTGGATATCTGTTGCTCGTATCATGATTGTTTTTCCACCAGCTTCTGAAAAGCTAATCGTGAACTGCCAGAATACCCAGACATTGTCTGCATCTATCTGTTGAATTATAGGTGCATTATGCCATGTTGCACCATCATCAATGGTATACTCCACTAGTTTCACGCGTGTACCGCCAAAAGCGCATCCGCCCACCTTTACCTCTTGACTAACATTGACTGTTGAATATCCGGTTGGGAAGAAGATCTTTGAATCAATAGCTATTGGAGGTGATGTGTCCCATCCACGATCCTCCCAATAGTCTTCAAGTGGTCTATCAATGACCTCAATCCCAATCACCCATGCAGGCTGTTTTATTCCATAATATCCGGGATTGAGAATTCGAAGAGGATATCCTTGTACAGGTGGTATCTCTTCCCCATTCATATAGATCGCACCAAGGACTCCATTATTCTGCAGCTGTTCCAATGTGTGTGATGCGTAGTATCCATCTGCAGCTGTGTATTTCACTCCTGTAGCACTCTCATCGATGCCAAGAGATTGAAGTAAATCATAAACGATGAATCCTGTCCAATTTGCAGTTCCAACTAATTCTCCATTTCTACTGTTACCAATGCATTCAACAGTGAGAGGTAGATTCGTCATATTAAGCGCTCTCAGTTCCTCTAAGGTGAAGCTAGTTGGATTGTCAACTAGTCCGGTCACTTCAAGTTGATAGGTGTCACCATTGATATTGGGAACTGATCCAATACGTGTGATGAAATAATCTTCATTCTTTGTGAAGAAATCTGGAAATTCTTCAGACAATTCTTCAGGTGGTTGGTTGACGAACAACCCTGGACTAAACAATACCACTACTACAACGACTACGAGTACTGCACCTGCAATAACTTTCAATTTCGAATTCAACATAAGGCAGTTACGATTCGTAACCCCACATAATAACAATTGTGGAATATGTTCGAAAAAGCCACTGTACACAAGTTCATAAGGGATTGTCCCCAGCGAGAGTGTGCAGGAATTCCAAGTTCAAGGCGCCTTCTACTAGTGGTCTGGTGAGGGGTCATACACGATTACACACACATACCCACTGAAGCATACCCTGGTTTTGTTTTACCTGCTATCGAACAATCGAGAGAATATACGATGGGATATCAAGAACGTGAGCCTATTGAGGCTACAGTGGCTGAGTTAAAGCCAAGAATGAAGAATATTACAATCTCCTTCAAGGTGGTTGGAATTGGTGAAGAGCGAGAAGTTTCATCCCGAAGGGATGGAGAGACTCACCGAGTTGCAGATGCAACAGTTGGTGACTCAACTGGTTGTGTTCAAGTACCTTTATGGGATGCTTCCATAGATGATGTCAAGGAAGGTACAACCTACACTCTGAAAAACGGTTACACTGGCCTATTCCGAGGTAACCTCCGACTCAACATTGGGAAATATGGTGAACTCACTGAGGCTGAGGATGCTATTGAAGAAATCAATGAAGAGGTTGATATGAGTGCTGAGGAGCACGAAGACGATCGTCGCCGCCGATACGGTGGAGGCGGAGGTCGCGGATACGGTGGAGGTGGCTACGGCGGCCGAGGTGGTGGAGGCTACGGAGGCGGCGGTGGTTATGGCGGTAGAGACCGACGTGACCGAGGTAGCTATGGTGGCCGCGATAGGCGTCGCAGATACTAGTTACTAATTACGAAAAAATATCACTACAGGCTCTTTTTAGAGCCTGTATATTTCCTTTTTACCGAATACCGTAAATTGACACCAAATGATGGTCTTTTACTTTTCCAAACCTAAATTCAGCTCTGAAATTTTCGTCTTGCTATTACAATTGGTATTGGAATAAAAATGACCACTAGAACTGATATATCAACAATGAATTGAGGGTCTAGTGAATTGATATCTGTTGATGATTGTATAACATATTCCATCACAAAATAATCTGTAGGATGCCAGTCCTCGTCTGCAATATTGCCTGTGAACACAACCACTATGTCATGCTCTGGTAGAACGTAAATCTTCTGCTCATAGTGTCCTGTTGCCTCATAGAATGGTTGTTCTGGCACCCCCCACCAAGTATATCCATAATGATACCAACTTCCTGTGTCGAAGTACATTTGGGTCGATTCAGCTACCCACTCTGAAGAAATAACCTGAGTTCCGTTCCAAGTGCCATTGTTAAGAAATAGATACCCAAAACGAGCCATGTCCCTTGGTCTGAGGCGAAGACCACCACTGCAACCATATTGACCACTAGCTGGCACAGTCCACCAACTGAAGAAATCAATTCCAATTCTATCAAACAGAAATTCTTCAGCAAAATCAGCGACACTATATCCTGTGGTTTGTTCAATGACCCCACCCAGTAGTTCTATGCCACCTGAGTTATATGACCAGTGAGTTCCTGGATCGTATTGCATAGGTCGATCAAGAACGTACTCCCACATGTCTGGACTATCATACATCGCAAACAGATCATTTGCTGGGTCTGAATATGGGATGTCTACCTCATGGTACTCAAGACCGGTTGACATTGTTATGCAATGAAACAAGGTAATGTTATCCTTCCTTGGATCCCAGTTGTCAATTGTGTAATTGGGAAAGAAACTAAGAATTGGCTGACTCACATTGTCAATATAACCCATATCGATTGCAATTCCGATGAGTGCAGACATGAAACTCTTCGTGCATGATTGAATTGTATGAAGCGAAGTCTTTGTCCAGTAATCATAGTACTTCTCATAGACAATATACCCATTCTTGATTACAATGACTGAATCAAGATTGATGTCATCTGCAACTATTGTTTCATCGATATGATTTAGTAAATTGGAATCCAATCCCTGTTCTTCAGGTGTTGTGTTCATCCATTCAGAAGTAGGCCAATAATCCCTTACAATCTCATTTTGCGCCACTGAAGTCCCCTCAGATGGAACGACAGGGAGCATCAATAGGATCACACAGATTGAGAGAATCGACAGTACCTGTAGTCTTTTCATCTTAATCACACCAGTATCATTGTAACCGCAAGTCCACCCCAAAAACATAGAGCGATGTATATGATGAACCATTTTCGGAACACTGCGTTGGGATAATGTACCTTCCACAGTCTTCTTCCGATAAGCGCGAACATTGTAAACATGCCTAGCACTACAAAGAATCCAATTACAACTACATACCAAAGACCAGAAACCATTGGTCCTGTGGCAACAATTGAACCATATTCTAACTCTCTACCAAAGGCGAGAGCCAATCCAGTAGCGAGACACCCTATCGCTGCTTTCGAAAAGACCATCATTCCAGTCAGATAGAAGAACATTGATGGTAGAAATGAATGTCTAATGCTTTTTACCGCAAGGGGCAACAGAAATACAACTCCCACTCCCATGGAGATCAGGATTAAAAACTCGATAATAGTACTAAGGAAGAGTGGGTTATCTGTGAAGGCTGCTGTGAATAGTATCCAACTCCACGTTTCATGATAGGTTGTCAATCCCAACCAAGGAAGTGAACCAATCCATCCGGCATTGAAGAGACCTTGGAACATTACGCTTGAAACAATCCTGAACTCACCTGTACTACCTTGTGAAACAGGCAGTAAAAGATCAAACATCACTTCGTAAAACTCGCTAATCATGAAGGTGACTAGAAACAGCACAAGTCCTAGGTAGTAAAAGTAAAGTTTGACCCTGTCCTTTCTCCATGTTGTGTCCTCAGAGTCAAATCGGGGCGGAGTTATGAGATATGATAGGTATCTTCGTATTCTACTACCTTTCTTGTTCTCTAACAATGGAATGAACAGGATTAAGACACAAACTGCAATGATTGGTAGGATAAACGCAATCAACCCTGCTGGAATAATCCCTATCTCAAATGCCATCCTCAAACACCTTCTGCTTCTATTTTCCTAAGATATTTTGCAATGATATCATGCCATTCTGAGAGTGTCTTTCTATAGTTTCCATCTCTTGCGAGCAGGAACTGCGACATTCTATAAGCCACTTCTTTGCGTGTTGCTGGCGGAAGACTCTGGAATGCATGGTTGCTGGGGGAGTCATAGACTCGAGAAATCTCAGCCTCCCTATCAATCATTCTCTGAAGAATGGAATGCGCATAATCTATCTCAGAGTCTGTTATCGCAATGCCTAAAGTAGAGAGACCTAGAATAGTAGCTTTCGCCCTATCAGTCATAGCTTTTGGTTCTTCATCATAAGCACTCATTCTCTCACTAATTCCAAGTCGGAACTCTCGGGCAACCGCTCGATAGTACCGCTCGACTATACCTCTTGGAGTTTCACGTGTTTCAACGAGATCAATAATTCCAGCAGCATTCAGTTTCTGCACGTGATGAAGTACAGTACCCGGTTTTTTCTTCATTGCTACTGAAAGTTGTTTGACTGTCATCGGTTCATTAACCAAGTACTTGAACACAATATCCTTCCGTGTCTTGTCCAGTAGTAATTTGATGATTTTGGGGTTTGTTATAACCTCGAATTCTTTGATTCGTTTAGTTGATACTTTAGGATTCAAGATCATTCACCTCCTTGTGTATAGGTAGCATCGACCTTAGCTGACAGAATCATGTAGATTCGAGTTAGGACTATGGATACTGCCGGAATAATAATGAAGACCAGCGCTAGGATAGCTATGGGCCTATATGGTTCAAGAACAACCTCTGGTAGAAATGGACTCCAGAGGAATGCCAACTCATTGAATATAGGCAAAACTGGAACTCCGACGATTAGAACAATTAAGAACCAAGCTCCTAGTACACGACCAGGGAACTGACATGTCAACCTCACCGACTTCGCTGCCGCTCGTACTGCTGATAGACCATCTATGATTCCTGGAAATGTGAGGGAGAGCATTCCGTTCACTAGGATGATCCAAGCTACTATCACAGGAATCAATATTCGAAGTTCCTCGTTTGTTGGTGGGTTCCAAACAGGATAGGAGATTGAGAGGAATGCTATTATCAGTGGTGCAAGAGTGATGAGGAAATGCAGAATCCCACCGCCTAGTAGAGAGAAACCTCTCTTCCCATACCATGAGAATGCACTTTCTGCTTGAGTCCCATCGCTTTCTACAAGTTCTCTTGCCATTCCAAAGAGTGCACCAAGAGCAACGAAGAATGGTCCAAGAAGTGGTAAAATCAGAAACATGATTAACAGTATGAGCGTAAGGCCACTAGTTGATTGGAATCCTGCAGTTATTGAATGTACTAGCCAAATCAGAAAGGGAACCCCCATTGTGATCAGTACCGGTACGATGACAACTAGTAGAATGACAGCAAGAAGCAGTAGTGTGACAATGATGATTCCTAGCATCGCCAGACCAAATGATAGAATATTTTTTACAGCAAGTGTGAAGCCCACTGTGAAGTCCTTTAATATCCCAGTTTGTGGTGGCGCAGAGGAACTTGATTCTGCGATTACTCTATCATCGTCGGGAGAATCTGGATAATTATTTGGCCAACTCATTTCAAAACCTCAGTAATTGAAAATAGGGGTGTGACCCCACCGGAGAGAGATGGGGTCACTGAGGAGATAGACAGTACATTCGTCGGAATGGAAAGAAAAACCATAGACGTCAACTCATCTTGAGAACTGCTTAGAAACATCATGAAGATGTGCTGCCTTAGCCCGATTCATATCGGTAACAAGGTCAAGTTGTTCCCATTGTCCAGGATTAATCGGATCACCGTACTTCAAGTACTGAATTATCCGTGCTTCATCATAGACCTTGCCGGCTGCAGCAATCCCTCCGGGTAGAGCGATTAGAATCGCACCTGGAAAAATCATAACGAGATACACTAGGACTGCTGCTCCCGCCATAGCTGCCAGCATTCGAACTGCTCGACCAGCTATTACTCTATCGAGGGAGAAACTTGGCGCGTCTATTAGAGTGACGTTTCCTGTTTCCTTTGCTTTGATTCGTGCATTGTACATTGTTTGACACCACGCGAACACCTTATCGTTCCGTAATAACGGAACGTTGTGTTTTTACCTAACGTTCTAGAGCTCCAAATCAATATAAGGTATATGTTCTGCGCCAGAATTAAGAAAAAAGGCACGAGAGTCCAGATCTCTCGTGCCAAGCCGCTGATTCTCAGCGGGAAAAAGCCTGGAGGGAAAAAGGTCTATCAGTAGACCTTAGGCGAATCATCTCTGTTTCTGACTCTACATCATCCCAGTGATAATCCTCTGAAACCGTATTGCATCTTACCCACTGAATAAGCTCCGTTTCGTCGCGGATCTTGGAAATCAGGCTGACCTCTGCTGGAAGTACAAATAGTATCAATCCCGGCAGGACAGTCAGTGGTAAGAGCAGTAATCCGGAAAGCGCAATACAGACTGCACAACGTACGGATCTTCCAAGTATGAAGCGTTTCAGGAGCGGCTTTGGCACCACAGCATACCGCAGTTGCTCCGGAACAACTTTTGATCGCTGAAACTTATCCATTGGAAACTCACCACACGACATGATACTATCGATGAATTGATTATATAGCTCTTTGTTCAACGCAATAATTCCTTAACTTTGCAGTATCTCCGCGCAAGAAAGGCTTTTCACGGAAAAAACCAATGTTCAAGTCCAACAGGAGATAGTTGAGGTGAGAGGACTAAAACGAGCTCTAGCAAAGGTCATTATTCTCGTGCCTCTTGCTGTTTTTGCCACATTCTTCGCTGTTGGCCCTGGACAGCTTGTGTCATATTCTCCCGCAACAAGAGTCAGTGTTCACACAGTACTAGCTTTCTGGATTTCTATTCCAGGTGCTCTTGCACTTCTAGCTTTTCAAAAAAGACCCATTCGTGCTAATGTGTTAATGAATTCCGCATTGTTTCTTGCAATTATTATTCACAGTGGAAGCGCAGCAAAGAATTTACTTCTCTCTGATTCAGGACCCATAGTTCGCGTTTTGGCTGATACAACTCTGGATTTACTTGAGTTCTCACTGTATGCGATATTGATCTCTGTGTCGTTGATTTACTTCCTGATGACATCAAAAGGTCAAAAGAATGCTAAGAGAGAGTTCATCGCGTTTGTACTTTTGCTTCCTTTGGTTCTCTATGGACTTATGGCATTGATTCTACCATTCCTCGACCCGATCCTGCTCTCAAATCTAGGATATGGACTTGGAGTCATTGGTCTTGTTGGATTTATAATAGCAATCTTACTAGTATTTCGATATCCATCTAATGACATACCCCTTGATCGGGGTTATTCGGTGAGCGCCTTACTTCTACTCGGGGTTACAACCTTAACCACTATGTCTAACATCGCTAACCCGTCTTTGTATTGGGAATATGCTGAAACCCTTCAGATGGCTTCCTTTCTACTAATTTGCCTAGCCTTAGCAATTCCTTTTCTAAAGCAGTCTGGGTATAGCAGACGTAATGCATATGGTGTGACAATTGGCCTTCTATTGATGGCATATCTCCCATTCTTGCTAACAATCATACTTGAATCGTTGGGAATCACAATTGTCTTTGAAGAATCGAATCTACTTGCTTATGCTATAATACACCTTGGAGCTGCATCGCTATCAGGAATGATGGCTATACTGCTGTACATTTATCCAAGAAGAGCAACATCAAGGAATCACTTTCCTCTTGTGCTACTCTTTGGATTATGGGCTGCAATCTCAGTAATCCTAGTTTTCATGTTTACAGTACCCATGCTTGTGCTTCGAGGTGAACCAATTATTCCATTTGCTGTCGGGAGTGTAATAACTCAGGCACTATTGATTTACGCTATTCTATGGACCCTGAATCCGCCACTGGAACGACCAACACCCTCAATCCCAAGATTGGCTGCAGTTTTATCATTCTTCATTCTACTGGTACTGGCTGGTGAATCAATAAATCAGATAGTATTAAGCCACTACTCATTATTAGCTGATAGTCCATATGGCTCACTACTCCTATTGGGATCTAATTTCTTAATCATGTTCACCTTCACATACCTGGTTTTCCTCCTAGCTGGAAGGTCTAACGGTAAACCATCCGTAGAGATGTACATTGCTTTCTTCTTAGCCATGTGGATTCTACCTAATATTCTGAAAAGCTACTATACTACATGGACAATAGGGTGGTGGGTGTCTGAAATCCTTCTTTTCATTGGCCTACTAGCAGGTCCTCCCATTCTAATTTGGTTGTATGTCAAATCAATGCATGAGGTTGAAGACTCGCACAAAAGGGCAAACATGTATGCTGACCTACTCATGCATGATATTTCAAATTACAATCAGATGATGATGATGTCAATGGAGCTACTCAGTTCTGATGAAATTTCGAAAGATCAGAGGAAACGTCTTGCAGATGATGGACGTCAAGTAATCTCATTTTCAGAGCAACTGATTAGCAATGTGCGACTCTTAAGCGAAGCAGATATGTTGGAGAGTGGCAAGCTTCAACCAACAAACCTGGTTAGCTCCATCGTTAGTGCGCTTGACATCTTCACTCGTCGAATTGGATCTGGCGAGCTTATTGTTGAATTCAAACCCAAGACATCTCAAGCATTTGTGCTAGCAAATGATCTTCTTGTTCACATTTTCCTAAACATTCTATATAGTGCGCTTGAGTGCAGGATTCAAGGGGAAACAGTGACCATAGGAATCCATGAAACTGAAACAGGTGAAAATATCTATTGGCAAATTGATATCAAAGCTCCCGGGCGAGCTGCAGACCAAGAGGATGGATATAGTAGTGGTACTTTGGGATTGCTTGCGGCTAAATTGATGACAGAATCCATGAATGGAAAATTCTCTATGGAGACCTTTGCGCGTACGGATATCTGTGAAGGTCGGTTATTTACAATCAAACTACTGCTGACTCATGATTGAGCTCATTTTGGTAATGCTTATTGCCAAGATTTCATTTAGTTACACAGGAGGAGTCTGAAAGATGGGACTTACATATCTGACACCTGAACATCATAAGAAACGAGTTCAGAAACTCACATCGAACTTGGATGAACAAGGAATTGAATCCTTTCTAGTATTCAATGCAAAGAACATCTTCTACCTGACAGGACTGTCTTTCATTCCTACTGAGAGACCTATCATCCTGATTCTACACAAGGGAGAAGCTAACTTCTTCGTCCCCTCCCTTGAGATTGATCATGTCCAGCATCAAGTTCCGTTTGTATCTCAAATCTTTTCATATTTTGAATATCCTGATGAAAAACATCCGATGTATCATTTAGCAACAATTTTGAAGAAGGAAGTAAAACTTGCTCCTAACAGAGTTGCAGCAGAAGCTCCAGGTGCGTCTGGATTTTGGGGATATAAGGGTCCGAGTCTGGAGGAAGTCACTGGCTTGAAGTTCAAACTTCTTCCTGATGTGATAATGGACATGCGCATCATTAAGGAACCCGAGGAGATCGAGCTGATGCGTGAGTCATCCAAATGGGCAGACCGGGCTCATAAATACCTCCAAGAATACACTGAGGTTGGAGCAAATGAGATAGATGTGACAATCCGTGCCAGTACACAAGGGTCTCATGATATGGTTTCAGAACTTGGAGATGAATATCATCCAAC
>JBHLRC010000101.1:0-11189 GCA_048882965.1 Candidatus Thorarchaeota archaeon | reverse complement strand
ACTGTGGGTGGGTTTCTATTAACAAAGAAATGGCGCCGAGGATGAGATTTGTTCCATTCCACGATTAGTGGACTTGCTTGAACTCATGCTTCCGAAGAAACCGGTTTTCAAGACCGGCGCCGTAATCCGGGCTTGGCTACCTCGGCTTAGCATTGCCACCGTTGGAAATGCCTTTTAAGCTTCTTGTCGTGGTTGCCTGAGAAGGTGAACTAAACTCTTGGAGCGCGGTTTCAAATTCCATGATCATACAGCAGACATCACGATTGAGTGCTGGGCTCCTGACTTAATTGGCGCTTTTGAACAGGCGGCCCTAGCCACATTTGAGGTCATTCTTGACACCTCTACCGTGAAACCCATTGATGAGGTTGAAGTAAAGATTACTGGGACTGACCTTGAAGAATTACTTGTAGAATGGATTGGTAAGTTAATCGCTCTGATTGATATCAATGGACAGTTCTATTCTGAGTTTCACGTAGATCATCTCGAAACAACAACAGAAGGGTATGTACTAGAGGGACGAGTCCTAGGTGAAACAATTGACCACGAAAGACATGACACTCGAACTGAGGTAAAAGCAATGACTTATGCAGATATGAAGATCCTCCAAGAACCAAACCGTACAACTCTCTGGTTCACCCTTGACCTCTAAGAGGAGATGCTATTGACCTTACGAGTTGCTATTCCCGACACATCATTGACAGACTGTACAGATCTTCGTCAAAAGACCGTGAAAGCTGGCTCAATTGCCCGATCATTGGCTGTTTTTCGCGTCGAGTCTGTGCATATCTATGACACAGGCATGTTAAGTCCAGAGAAGAAAAGAGATGCAGACCTACTAAGAAAGATTCTCCAATATATGGACACTCCCCAATACCTTCGCAAGTTAGCCTTTCCCAAATCACAGTCACTCAAGTTTGCAGGTCTGCTTCCACCGCTTAGAACAAGAAGTCATCCCTTAGAAGCCAACATCAGTGACCTTCAGGATGGAATAGTCAGATGGGGTCTGCAGGTCCGACCTGGTAAGGTTGACCTTGGTCTTGCCAAGACTATCAATTATCCAAAGACTGTGAGTGAACGGGATCCTACTCTCTTCAAGGTGGTGAAGACCAAACCACATATCATACTCGAAATTATCGAGAGAGAAGATGTGGGAGAATATTGGGGTTTCGAGGTTGAACGAGTAGCAAACCTCGCAAAACTCCTTGAAGAATCTGATGAATCAACTCGAGTCGGATTTTCAAGAAATGCACCAGCATTCCATCAACTTGAAGCTGACTTGAAATCGACTATAGCTGGCACACAATCAGTCCTTGCTGTGTTCGGCGGACCAAGCCATGGGATCTTGGAGTTTTTCAGTAAAGAACGAGAGGATGTCAAGTCTCATATTGACTTCTGGGCAAACACAATCCCTGACCAAGGTACTGAAACAGTACGTCTGGAAGAGGCGATGTTCATCAGCTTAGGTCTATTGAACTCAGCTGTAGGTCCACTGATTACCAAATCTGGTTTTTATACTTGACAAATGCATACGTGACCTTTATAGACAAACTCTGACAGACAAGCAATAGCGATGCAGTCCGAGAGAGTGAAACACCTTCGACAACAAAGTGTCGGAACAAAGCCTTACATCTCTACAGAGAGGGCTGAGCTTCTGACAGATTTCTATCAAAGTAGCGGTGCTGATGCGGCTTCCACACCTGTTGCAAGAGCTCTAGCCTTCAAACACATTTTGGAGAACAAGACAATCTGTATCAATGATGGAGAACTCATTGTTGGAGAGAGAGGCCCTGCTCCACGGGCGGCACCTACCTATCCTGAGCTCTGCTGCCACACTCTTGAGGATCTGGATATTGCCAATGCTAGAGAACGCACTCCTTTCTTGTCGACTGAAGATACCAAAGCCACCTATCGTGACGAGATCATTCCTTTCTGGACCAGACGGACAATGCGGGATCGCATCTTTAATGCCATGTCAGAAGAATGGATGAACGCATTCAATGCTGGTGTCTTTACAGAGTTTATGGAACAACGTGCCCCAGGTCATGCGATTCTTGATGACAAGATATACCACAAAGGTTTCTTGGGGTTCATCGATGATATCAAGACACAGCTATCCTCTCTCGATTACTACAATGACCCAGATGTATACAAGAAAGAGCAAGAACTGAAGGCAATGGAGATTGCAGCCAATGCAATGATAGTATTTGCTGAACGACATGCAGAGAAGGCTCGAGATCTTGCGGACAGCGAATCCGATGAGGGGCGAAGAGAGGAGCTCTTGCGAATTGCTGAAATCTGTCAACATGTCCCCGCAAATACACCTCGTAACTTCTGGGAGGCGCTCCAGTCTTACTGGTTTGTTCATTTGGGTGTAATCATTGAACTGAATGTCTGGGACAGCTTCAATCCCGGTAGACTGGACCTCCACCTCTATCCCTTCTATGAGAAAGAGGTCGAGGCTGGTGACTTGACAATGGATTTTGCCAAGGAACTCCTTCAATGCTTCTGGGTGAAGTTCAACAACCAACCTGCACCACTGAAGGTATCAATAACTGAACAACAAAGTGGGACCTATCAGGACTTTGCTCTGATTAATACTGGTGGGCTCACAATAGATGGTAAGAGTGCCGTGAACGAACTCTCTCACCTATTTCTTGAGGTCTGTAATGAGATGCGGCTCATTCAACCCAGTGTCTGCATCCAGCTCAGTACCGAAAATCCAGATAGTTTTCTCATGAGTGCCATAGACGTTGTCAAGGAGGGCTTTGGACAGCCATCAATTTTCAATACTGATGTGATACTGAAGGAGTTTATCCGTGCTGGAAAATCCATAGAGGATGCCCGAGTAGGAGGTCCTAGTGGATGTGTGACTATCAGTGCCTTTGGCAAAGAGAGTTGCACTCTGACAGGCTATTGCAACTGGCCAAAGATTCTGGAGATAGCTCTTCATAACGGAACAGACCCCCGGACTGGAGAAATGGTGGGCATTGAAACTGGCGATCCGACCAAGTTCAAATCATTTGAAGAGTTATTTTCTGCCTACAAGAAACAGCTCGAATACTTCATCAATCTGAAAATCAAAGGAAACAACATCATAGAACGACTCTATGCAGAGCATATGCCTGCCCCCTTCATGTCTCTATTGTTTGATGACTGTATTGCACGAGGGAAGGACTATCATGACGGAGGTCCTCGATACAATTCAACATACATTCAGGGCGTCGGAATGGGTACAATCACAGATTCTCTCTCAGCCATCAAATTTCATGTGTTCGATAAGAAACAGTTCACTATGGAGGAGCTACTTGAGGGTCTTCGGACCGACTTTGAGGAAAATGAGGTCATGAGAATGACTCTCCTCAACAAGACACCCAAGTATGGTAACGATGATGATTTAGCCGACAGCATCGCTAGGAGCGTATTCGATGCATATTTTGGCCTCATTGATGGACGTCCAAACACAAAGGGTGGTGAGTATCGAGTCAATCTGCTTCCAACGACTGTTCATGTCTACTTTGGACAAGTCACAGGAGCAACTCCCAATGGTAGAAACGCTGGTGCCCCTCTCTCTGATGGTATCTCTCCAAGCCACGGTGCAGACACAAATGGACCCACCGCAGTCATCAAGTCTGTCGCAAAGATTGACCATTGGAAGACTGGTGGGACGCTCCTCAACCAGAAGTTCATGCCAGAAGTCTTGGCTAATTCTGAAGGAAGAAGGAAGCTCGGAGACCTTGTACGCACCTACTTCAAACTCGGTGGTCATCATATTCAGTTCAACGTAGTGAGTGCTGACACACTCAAATCAGCTCAAAAAAACCCTGAACACTATCAGGATTTGATTGTCAGAGTCGCTGGATATAGTGACTATTTTGTCAATATTGGCAAAGACCTCCAGAATGAGATCATTGCCCGAACTGAACAGCGTCACTTCTAATTTGTGTCTGGTCTGTATGGCTCCTCCCGAACAATATGCCCCGTGACCAGTTTGAGCATAAAGATGGGAATAAACCACTCAAATCCTGGAATCGGTGAAATGATGTATGCATTGAGAACTATTGCTCCACTGACCATTAACACTGAAACTGGTCGTTTCAAATACAATGGAATGCCTAAAACAATCAGTGATGAAACAAGTAGATAGCCATAGACAGTGAAGAAATAGATCCAATCAAAGGTCGTGAAGAAAACCGTGATTAAAAGTGGGTGGATGAAGTGAAGCAAAATGAAACCAAAGTATTGTTTGAATCCTTGTTCTTCCCTGTGATACCAGCGTTTTGCAGTTGATGTAGAGTTAGCGACCACGCCTCCCCCAATGTCAAATGCAACAATTGCACCAACAATTAGCTGGAGTAGGCTCCAGCCCAATCCAACAAAATACTGGTATACAATCAGCCCAACTCCACCGAGAATTCCTGAAAGAGAAACCAGAACGATTTCTGCTTTCGTTGCTCCAGGACCTATCAATTCTGACACGATTCGCGATGTTCCACTTCCCTGCTCTGGATAGTCCCAATCTATCTTAGCCATTCCTTTACACCGTGGAAACAGATACAGAACTTACCAAAATACATTATGGGCTATTTTTAGGTCAATGGACAAATGACCTAAATAAGGTGTAGAGTTGGAGTAGTTCGCGATGTAGGATGTAGAGTAAATTTTAAAAACACACTCAAACTCCGCTCGCAGTGTAGTAAGAATAGCCTGAGTGATGTGACTATTCGACCTTGTGATGATTTTGATATCACTCTGGCTGCAAAACTACAGGTGAAAATTAATGGCGCATAGAAAGAAACATGCCCCTAGAAGGGGCAGTCTTGCCTATCTTCCAAGAGGAAGGGCATCAAAGTTCCTACCTAGGATAAAGAACTGGCCTTCCTACGATGGGGATTCCGCAAAACTGCTTGGTTTCGTTGGCTATAAGGCGGGTATGACACATGCGGTTATGACAATCGAGAATCCAAACAGCCCCTTCAAGGGTCAGGAGACCGTGATTCCCGTCACAGTCATCGATACACCACCAATCAGACCATTCTCAATTCGTGGTTACAAGTCAACACCATATGGTTTGAAACTAGGGACCGAGGTCATTGCTGAGAATCTCTCTGAGGATCTCCGGAAAGCGATACCTTTTCCCAAAGAATATGACTACGAAGCAAAGATGAAGGAGTTCGAGGAGCAGCTCGACTCATTCTCTGAGATTCGGATGGTAGTTCATACTCAGCCAAGACTTGCAGGAGTGCCCAAGAAGAAGCCCGACATCTCAGAGTACAAAGTTGGCGCTCCAAGTGTGAGAGAAGCCTTTGAGTATGCTCAGAGCATTCTTGGCACGGATGTCAGAGTCGCAGATATCTTGGATGAAGGAATTCTCGTTGATAGCATCGCTGTGACAAAGGGTCATGGCTTTCAGGGTCCTGTACGTCGCTGGGGAATTCGTATTCTCCAGCATAAGTCACGAAAGACAAAACGAGGGGTTGGTTGTATTGGTCCCTGGTCACCTACCAATATCCGATACTCAGTACCCCGTCCAGGTCAGACTGGCTTCCATACACGAACCAGTTTCAATAACAAAGTCTTGAAGATGGGTGAACGTGGTGAGGAAATCACACCTTCTGGTGGTTTCGTGAATTATGGCATAATTCGTGGCGATTACATAATGCTTCATGGATCTATCCCTGGTACAGTGAAGAGACCAGTGCGACTAAGATTCGCCCTCCGTCCTAAGAAGGGACACGTGGAAGCACCGACTGCTGTGAGTTACATCAGCACAGCATCAAAGCAGTAATGGAGGCTGATAGTTATGGCAAGCATAAAGGCATATTCATTGAAGGGTAAGCCCATAAAGGGAACAATTTCCTTACCCTCGCAATTTGAAACACCCTACCGTCCAGATGTGATCAAACGGGCTGTTTTATCACTACAGTCACGGAAGTATCAACCTCATGGTGTAGATGAACTCGCTGGAAAGCGTAACACTGCGGAGAGCTGGCAGACCGGGCATGGCAGATCAAGGATGCCACGAGTAAAGGGAAGCGGTACTGGTGCTGCTAACAAAGCTGCATTCGCACCAGGAGCTGTTGGCGGTCGAGTTGCACATCCTCCAGAGGCCAGGAAGGTCCTAGTTGAGAGAATAAACAAGAATGAGAACCGTCTAGCTATCCGTTCAGCTATTGCAGCGTCGGCCAACCCTGAGTTTGTGAAAGCAAGAGGTCACAAAATCGACAATGTTCCTCAGATACCATTGATTGTTAGTGACAAGTTGGAATCCCTCTCATCCACAAAGGATGCTTTTGAAGCCTTAGTCTTCTTAGGTCTAGGAGATGATCTTGACAGGGCTAGGGATGGTCGTGCTATTCGAGCTGGTAGGGGTAAGATGCGAGGTCGTAAGATGAAATCTCCCAAGTCCCTACTCATTGTAGTTGGTGAAGACTCGGGTATCTCAAGAGCCGCAAGAAATCTCCCCGGAGTGGATATTGCAGAGGTTCATGGATTGAATGCAGAACTCCTTGCTCCAGGGACACATCCTGGACGCTTAGTGGTCTGGACAAAATCCGCCATAGAACGGCTCGAGAAGGAGAATCTGTTCAATTGAGGTGAGTGAATGAGAGATCCGAATGAAATCATTATTCGCCCTGTTGTGACAGAGGCCAGTCTTGAGGCTGTAGATGAACAAAACAAGCTCGTCTTCTATGTAGTTCGAACTGCAAACAAGACCACCATCAAGTGGGCTGTTGAATCACTCTACAATGTTGTGGTTGAGAAGGTTAACACACTCATAATGCCTAACGGAAAGAAGAAGGCAATAGTGAGACTGGCACCTGAATACAGTGCCGCAGAGGTTGCGACCAACCTCGGGATATTCTAAGGAGGTTTGTAAATGGGTAGACGAGTTCTTGTACAACGAAAGGGTCGTGGTACTACTCAGTGGAGGTCTCCAAGCCACAAAAAGATAGCACCGGCTAGACATCCCAAGTGGGCACCAAACAAGACTTACATTGGTACAATTGTGAACCTTCACCATGAATCAGGAAGAGGTGCACCTCTTGCAGAAATTAGGTATGAAGGTGAAACCAAGATTCACTTCATGGTCGCTCCTGAGGGCGCTCAGGTCGGTCAGACAATCGAATGTGGTAATGAGGCCACTCTGGCAAATGGTAACACCTTGATGTTGGAACACATCCCTGAAGGCACCCCTGTCTATAACATAGAGGGAAGCCCTGGAGATGGCGGGAAGTACGTGAAAGCATCAGGTCTCGCTGCAACAATCGTGTCAATTGACAAGACCAAGGCGATGGTCAGACTACCTAGTGGTAGACAGAAAGCCTTCAGTCCAAGGTGCCGTGCGACAATCGGAATTGTCGCTGGTGGTGGTCGTCAGGAAAAGCCATTCCTCAAGGCTGGTACAGTTTGGCACCACACTCGTGGAAAGGCTCGAAAATGGCCTGTTGTCAGAGGTGCCGCAATGAATGCTGCATCACACCCTCACGGTGGTGGGTCACATCAATCACCTGGTCGACCGACTACAGTCAGTAGAAACGCGCCTCCTGGTCGTAAGGTTGGTAACATAGCGGCTAGACGAACTGGTCGTAAGAAGTAGACTGGAATGAGAGGGAGTTTTCCCTCTTCTTCTCTTTATTTTTCAATAACACCTGTATGCGAGTAATACTCAGACCCATATCCCTCTAATTCCTCAGCAATTCAGAGGACTGACCATGCGTCTCATAGCTGTTCATTTGCCCGAGAAGATTGTTGAGGATATTCAACATCTCGTAGACAAGGGTCTCTATCCTAACAGATCTGAAGCAATTCGAAATGCTATCAGAGACCTCTTGAAACGAGAATTATGGGACGGTACGTTAAACACCAATGGTAGGTTGAGTGAGGTAGTGGGATAATGAAATCGTTGATTGACTCTGCACGTGAACACAGTCGAGGAGAGCGAAACATGTCCACTGTCCGTGATATGGGGCAAGCTCGCATTGTTGTTGTGGGATGCGGTGGAGCTGGAAATAACACAGTCAAACGCCTCATGACCATTGGGATCCAAGGTGCTGAATGTATCGCAATAAACACTGATCGACAACATCTAGCAGTCACAACTGCTCACAGAAAGCTCCTAATTGGTGAGAGAATAACACGTGGACTTGGAGCTGGTGGCTATCCTCATGTTGGAAGAGCTGCTGCAGAAGAATCAACCGGACAGCTCACTGAGCTTCTACGTGATGCTGACTTAGTATTCATCGCTGCTGGGATGGGTGGTGGTACTGGCACTGGGAGTGCTCCTGTAGTGGCTGAAATTGCCAAGAACAGTGATGCAATCGTTGTAGGCGTTATTACAATGCCCTTTAGCCTTGAACGGACACGTATCGACAAAGCAAAGGCTGGTCTGGCCCGTTTACAGGAAAATGTAGACACTGCAGTAGTGATTGACAACCAGAAACTCATGGAGCTTGTTCCAGACCTCCCATTAGAGGAGGCTTTTGGAGTTGCAGATGAGGTCCTCGCCAACATGGTGAAAGGAATCACCGAGACAATCACCATGCCCTCTCTGATTAATCTGGATTATGCAGACGTTCGTTCGATAATCTGCAATGGTGGAGTCGCACTCGTAGGTCTGGGCGAAGCAACCGGAGCCGACCGTGCCAATGAAGCAATCAAGAATGCACTCAATAGTCCCCTCTTAGAGGTGGAATGGACTGGTGCAACTGGAGCTCTCATTCATATCACAGGAGGTCCTGATATGAGTCTAGCAGAGTCAAACAAAGTTGGCGAGCTTGTGTCTGAGAAGATGAGTCCAGATGCTAATGTCATCTGGGGAGCTCGTGTTGATCCCCGGCTTAGTGGTGTTCTCCGTGTGATGCTCATCCTCACAGGCGTTAAGAGCCCTCAACTTCTAGCGCGCTCTAAGGAAGAGGGTACTCTCTCCTCAACAACTAAGCGTCTCGCTGAGTATGGAGTAATTAGTTCTCAAACTACATTTCCAGGTTCCAAGCAAGCCCGTTCAAGAGCTTTTGGGAAAATTCCTGAATCAACAGGCAGGTCTTGGGAGGAACGACTGAAACCCTTGGAACGGACACTCACTCGAAAACCGCCTAAAGAAAAAGAGGTCAAGAAGAGAGAGATCGAAGAGCTCGGTCTCCGTAGACTCCTTGAATAAAGGACTTGAAATACCAACCTCAGTCGCAGCGAGAAATCTGACTATGCCTAGTCTTGACTCAGAGGTGCGTTCAAATCACATGCTCATTTGTTCATAGTGATTACTACGCTAGACCATGTTCTTTCAACCAGTCATCTGCTATGACTGCTACTCGCTCATAGAGAGGGCCACTACCCTCGATTCCATCCTTTGAGATTCGAATCTTATTCATGACGAGAATTATCCCTGTATCAGGATAGAACTGAACTCCACCAGGTGGAAACGTCTTCTCTAGCTCTTTTGCTAGCCCTTCAAGGCTAATCTCTTTCTCTGCAACTGAGAATGAAACAATGCTGCTTCCATAGATGAATATCTTTGGAATGTTAGTTTCATCATCAGCAACAACATCAGAGAGGACAATGCTCAGACTGTTCTGGTCAATACCTTTCAAGGTACCTGCATAGGTCTTGCCTGTGTTGATTACTACCTCAACCGTTGCACCAACGACCGCTGCAAGCTCGCGGTTGAAGGCTCTCATTGCTGCGACTTCAGACATTTAGTTTCACCACTAGAGTGATTGATATCCGAGTGCAGGGCGCAGTCATGCCGTTTTAAAATTGATGCTAGCACGGTCTCTTGCCTTTTGTTGTTGAAATACTGTCTATCGGTGCTTAAATTGTACCAACAATCACGTCATGGCAGTTCATAACAGAGTAGAGGCCAAATACATGGCAACAACACAGGTTCAAGAGATAGTCAAATCCGAACAAATAGAATCCTCTGCATGGTCAAAAATCAGCCTCCTGAAGATAGGAGGGGTCATGTTGGCAATTGCTGCAGCTTGGAGAATAGTGGACCAGTTCGTACTTGGTCTTGGTGCCACATGGTTGAACATCATGCCATCAAAGCTATTTCCTTTCCTAATCATCATAGGTTTCTTCTGGAAGTATCGACCAAAAGAGATTGGTTCAGTTCTTGGTCTGACACGAGAGAACTTCCAAGCTCAACTGGCAGTTGGTCTGTTCATTGGTATAGCAATCTCTTTCGGCATTGACTTTGGTGGTACCATTGTATACGGTCTCTTTGTTGACCCAACATATCCCCTTCAACTCCATGTTCTAAATGATGAACTACTGGGATACATGCTGCTTTTCTTCTTGACAAACGCGTTTCTTGAGGAAACTCTTTTCCGGGGTCTCCTGATCAACGCGTTCAAGACTCGCCAAAGTTCGAACAGAGCAATCATACTCTCTGCCATTATCTTCGGAATTTGGCATGCAGGATGGCCCTTGGTGAATGGATTTGCCGACTCGGATGTAATGAATCAGGTTGCCTCGATGGTCTTTTTCACTACGATTCTGGGAATCTTTCTTGGTATTTACTACGAGCGTTTCAATTCTGGTCAATCTCTCGTGGGTCCAATATTCATTCACACGATGTTCAACTATGTTAGCGAATGCTTCAAAATTGGCCCTGAACCAGCTATTCAAGGGCCAGACCTTATTTTTGCGAATCCCGGACTTATGACAACTACTCTTCTGATGTTCTTCTTGATATTCATTCCACTAGGTGTTTTCCTTTGGAAGTTCAGAATCGAACAAGTTTCGACCATATGGCATCGATTGACTGGCAAAGAAAATGGTGGAGAACACATACACTCTGAAAATGAAATTTTGACAAGTAGAAATGATAGTGAGGTTTAGAAAATGCAAATTGGTACAGACTTGGTTTTGTTATCGAGTATGGCAACAGTTGTTATTGCCATTTTTCTCTCCGGATATCTAGGTCGAAAGTGGCTCTCTCAGAAGGTCCGACTTCTTACTGACCTTCCTTTAGTATTTGCCATCGCGTTTTTAGGTCAGGCTTTCAATATTGCAATAGTCACACTACAGCATATTGGAATACTACCGGCAACAATAATCTTCTTCCGGATTCGGACAATAGGAATAGGTGGTTCAATAGTCCCGATTTTCGGCGCAATTCTTCAAATCTGGGCGCCTTCTATCCAGAGATATCACAATCGGCTGGTCTATCTTCTTACCCTTTACTGGTT
>JBHLRC010000100.1:0-11497 GCA_048882965.1 Candidatus Thorarchaeota archaeon | reverse complement strand
GTCTCGAGCTCCTTCTTGAGATCTGGATTGAGTTTGCCCTTAGGCACTTCTCCAAAGTGTTTGTGGGTGAAGTGCACAGCTCGATACAGGAAGTTACCCAATGTCGCAACGAGCTCATTGTTCACCTTGTCAGCAAATGCATCCCAGCTGAAGTCCAGGTCTTTAGTCTGCGATGTGTATGACGCGATGTAGTATCGAAGATAGTCTGGGTCAAGACCTCTGTCAAGATAGTCATCCTCGACCCATACCACATAACCACGACTTCTGCTGAAGTTATGACCCTCAATCTTGACCATTCCTGATGCAACAATAGCGAATGGTAGATTATAGCCACTGCCCTTCAACATGGCAGGCCAGAATATGCAATGATGCTGGACAATATCCAGACCGATGTAGTGTACTAGTCGACCGTTACCGGGTTTCCAGTACTTCTCCCACTCATCAGGCTTGCCAATCGTCTTCGCCCACTGCTCCGTACTCGACATGTATCCAATCGGTGCGTCAACCCAGACATAGAGGACAAGTGAGTCATCTCCGGGGAACCTAATCCCCCAGTCGAGGTCTCGTGTGATACACCAGTCTCTGAGACCTTCTTTCACCCATCCTAAGGCGAAGTTTCTCGCGTTCTTGGTGCCGTCCACAGTCTTCAGATATTCTCCGATGAAATCCTCAAACGCACTAAGTCGAAGGAACTGGTGCTTTCTCGTGATTGGTCGTGTGGGATTTCCGCAAACCGCGCATCGGGGATTCAGGATAAGTCCTGGCTCGATGTATCTGCCACAACCTTGGTCACACTCATCTCCTCGAGCATCTGCTCCGCAGTATGGGCACTCTCCTCGTACGAATCGGTCGGGCTGAGACCGGCCGCAAGTATCACAATAGGGGGTCTCTATCTCCTTTGCGTAGATGTGCCCGTTGTCGATTAATGTCTGTACAATCTGAGTTGTTCGGTTGCGGTTTTCCTCAGTATCTGTATGTCCGTAGTTGTCAAAGAAGATATTGAGCCTTGGGAAGGTCTCCTTCAGTATCTTGTGATACTTTTGGTAGGTCTCCTTCGGCGTGAGACCTTCATTCTCAGCCTGCACAATAACAGGTGTACCGTGGGTGTCAGACCCACAGATGAACGTGACATCTACTTGCATCTTCTTCAGGAGTCTGACAAACACGTCGGCAGGCACGTAGGTCCTGAGGTGACCAATGTGCATGGGACCGCTTGCATATGGAAGTCCGCATGTTACAAGCACTGGATCGTTGGTTGGATAATTATTCAGTTTAGTCACACTCCTTTTGATATTGATGACCTACTCCAAAGTGATGCGGAAACTCTGCAGAAAATGAGAGATACTCTACTCTGAGGTGTCTCGCATAAGCGACCTTTGAAACTAGTGTTCTGTCGTCTCTTTCGTTGAGTTCTTTTCCCGCCTTCAGTAAGTAGGTTATCGGTCTAGCGCTATCTATGGATATAACTCTAACGATAATTCATAATGAAGATTGGAAAAAAAAGGAAACTGAGGCACCTTGTAGAAAGGAGCCCCAGTTTGTAACCACACTACCACCAGAGAAACATAATACGATTGTCTGTCCCCTCATCTAACACCGTACTGCTGTCGCCTCTTGTAAGGACCCATCAAATTCTCTCCTCCTGCATCCCTACATGAACTCGTAGAGAGTACCACATGTTACTCTACCGTTGTCATGATCAGTCAAGACTCGTCCCGCACAACGAGTCGAGAACCCCAGGGCCTATTGTTTGTTTTCGTAAGCTCAAATGTGTAATTATATTACATGTCATATGCTAGATATAAGTCTCACTGATTTTCGAAAAATAGCTGATTAAATAGGAATTTTCGACACAATAAAAGTAGAGCATCTCGCGCAGTTGGGAATGTTAAAGTGAGCCCGAAACGTGAACGAGAACAGGTTGGCATTTGATGTCGGATAGAAACGAACCTTCCATTGTCTTGAGATCGAATCTGGGATATGCTCTCATGTTACAGGTCATTTCAGCAGTCTCCATCATTGGTGGCTCAACATACTTTGGCCCATTCAGTTTTGGTCCGGTCTCGTTTATACTCATTATACTGCTCTATGCGATTGGCTTCATTCAGCTACTGGTCACAAGGTACGTCATGCAGAGGGAGAAGAATGGCGTCCTTGTTGCTATTGGATTCGCTATCATCACTCTCTTGCTCTCCTTTAGTTTAGCTGTCTACTGGTGGGAGATCGGATGGCACGAAATACAAGCATTCTTCTACTTCGCAGTTGGGACAATCAATGTCCTTCTGACATTCTTTTTGAGAAAGGTACAATCTAACTCAGTCGAGTAGACATTTGGCGAAATAGTAGAGACGCAATCAGCAAATCGACCATGAAGCTCAGGTTCCTGAAGACCAGGAATGAGGGTTCGATTATTGCCACCACTCCAAGACCAACGTAGAGTCCCAGAAGGATGACGAGAACCAGTTTCGAGGTTCGATATTCAGGGGGGTCACTCATGGACAGCAGCAGGAGCACGATGAATGCGAATCCCGCCATGTAACTCGATATGTCCTTCACGAACATGACCGTCCAGAATGTTGAGAAGACACTGTCTGCAGGCACCCAGCCATTGGGTACTCCAGTGAGAAGTGCTACCTGAAACGCGTTCTCGACCAAGTCAGAGATGAATGTCAGACTCCCAAGTGCAAATGCCACCTTTGCAAACAGGTCCTCCTTTCCCTTTGTCAGTAGGAAAAGTCCATAGAAGATGCTGAGATACCCAATCATGAAGAAGTTATCAAATACCAGACTGGCCAGCTTGATGTTGATATCCGCAGGAGTTGCAGCCACAAGGTCAGCAATCACACTTGCTATTGGTCTGACCTCATAGAGGTTACCTCCTCCAGGATTGAGAAGAGTTGTCGCGGTCAGTCCAAGGGTCATAATGAACCCAAGGAAGATGAATACAGACGCGACTTTCAAATGCGAACTAATTGAGTCTGTCATCTATCTCACCCTGATTAAACAGGAGAGAGGAATAAGGATTGCACCTTATAACTCTCGTCACTTTCACCGCTACGAATCTAACTCTGTCACATGGTTAGAATCACATCAATGAGTGCCTGTGCTAGAGCTATGAGCTCGTTTCCTTCTTCCTCGGTGAGTTTTCCTTTGTTGACCATGGAATTGATCTGGTCTATGAAGTCACCAAGCTTCTGTGTTGCTTGAAACAGTTTGCCTTTGTCCATGAGGGCACGGGCAGCATCAAGCTTCTTTAGTAGCGGGTTAATGTCCTTCTCTTCTAAGACCTCTTCTTCGACTAGTTCCTCTAGACTCTCATCGACGACTTCACTGACCTGTGCTGGTGTTTCGGCAACAGTAGGATCTGAGAAGAAGTAACGCCATTCGTCACCATCTTTGAAGTAATCTCCATCTGAATCATCGTTGTAGGGGTCAGTTCCGATTTCAAGCTCAGCGTAGTATGAGAGACCATCATTGTCGAAATCATCCGTCACGAGAGGATACATATCGAATCCCTCACCAGGCCAGGGGATGTCTGTGTCTCCGATTCCATCTCTGTCAAAGTCCACTCCGATGTAGTCTGACCAGATGTTGCCCTCGAGAAGAACAGGATGATACCAACTGTTACCATCGATAGATCCAGTGTCGGAAGCCTGTTCATCGTTGTCGATTATCTGGTTGTGGAATATCAGATTCCTATTGCTCTCACTCAAGGAGATTCCGATGCCATTGCCAAAGACTAGGTTATCATAGATTGTATTGTCATCTGAGAGATAGAGATAGATACCGGGTCCGAGGTTTCCGGTCAGCTCATTCCCTTCTAGAATGTTTGAACTGGACGAAATGTCGAGGTAGATCCCACCTAACACGTTTCCTTGGCAGAAATTGTTGAGTATCTCATTCTCAGTTGCTTGTTTAAGGTAAATGCCGGATTTTTCACCATTAAGGCAGGTGTTATTCTCCAGGGTATTGTAGGATGAGCGACGGATCTGTACACCACCCCAACCTCCTACACAAGTGTTATCCTCAATGGTGTTGTAGAATGAGTCTGCAACATAAATCTCCGTGAGGATGCTGTCTTGGCAGTAGTTGTTCTGAACTAGATTATTATCACTACCATTATGGAGCTCAATTGCACCAGATTCACTATTTAGACATGTGTTGTTGGCTATTACATTGAAATCAGATGTCCAAAGATAGATGCCTACATAGTTGTCAGAACAGAGATTGTCTAGTATGTGGTTACCTGTACTCTCTCCTCTTAGAGAAATTCCCCAATAATTCCCATAACACTCGTTCTCCCTAACAATGGTGTCAAATCCCAGCCAGAAGTGGATTCCCGCCTCTCCGTTGTTATAGGCGAGGTTATACTCAACTGTGTTGCCGGTAGCCCATGCTCCAACACCAATGCCGTTGAAGAGATTGTCATAGCACTCATTGTCCGTGACTAGATTCCCGCTACTGTCACCGTTCACAGCGATGCCTTCAAAGCTGTTCAAGAAACAGTCGTTGTCCGCTATGATGTTTGAGTCAGAGTTCTGGATATAGATACCCATGAAATTGTCCCAGCAATGGTTCTCAAGAATATCGTTGTCACTGCTAGTACCTCTCACAGCGATCCCCCAATAGTTCCCATAACAGTCATTGTCTATAATGGTGTTGTCATATCCCAAAAATATGTGGATTCCCGCGCCTTCATCGCCTAGATTGTTGTACACAAAGTTATGCACAATTTGGTTATGATAAGCTCCAACCCCAATACCTATTCCATTCCCAAGAAGGCCATCATTGTCAAAACAGTAATTGTCTGTCACGACACACTGCGTACTATCTAATAACACAGCGATGCCTTCCCAGTCATTGGAATAACAATGGTTGTCTGCTATTGTCACAGCATAGCTATAGTCAACACGAATACCATAGCAGTTGCCAAAACAGTAATTGTTCGTCACCTCTGCATACCGAACATTGGAGAGCCAAATCCCTGCATATGCGTCATCAAATGGTATCTCTAGTCCACCTTCAGGTACTGAGGTACCTGTCACAGTACAATCGCGAATGATGAAATACGTGTCAAAAATGTTCTGAATCTTGATGCAGCTAGCATCAGCACCATTGACATCGATGTAGTAGTTTTGAATGATGTACGGATGCTCCTCGCTCCCATCACCGTCCCATCCCAGCCAACCAGCCATTGTCGCAAGCTCGGCATCTCCATCAATGAAGAAGGGACCAGGTTCGTGTGGGTCAGTGAAGATCGTGTATACCTCATCGTAATCACTCCAACCATCATGGTCAGAATCAATTATGATATCAGTATAGCCCGCGTTATAGAGCAATACCCTGGCGAGAAGTACATTACGATACGCATCTGAAGCTGAGTCATATCCTGGGAATGCTGGAAGCGTTGGTGTCTGAACCAAATGGATTTGCCAATGTCCTGTTAATCCAGCATGGATCATCAATTGTCTCCACATAACCAGATTTACTGCTTGGCGGACTTCCTGAATTGCAAGATGCTCATTGCCATGATTAGGCAGCGTTATAGCCCATCCAGTTTCATCACTGCCAACGTCCCAATGGTCACGACCCCACATGACCCAGAAGGGTTGATCTTGCGCCCAAATCTCCTGCAGCTGATGGAGGATGTCAAGTGCCTCACCGCTTAAATCAGGTGGGTCAGGCCAGTTTGCATTCCAATCAATGTTGAACCCTTGCAATTGCGTCAGCAGATCTTCATACTCCTGATTGTAGTATCCTTGATTCAAGTTATCGTTTATTGAAGCCAAATCTAACCCTGAGATGTAGCCGTTAGATTGTAGTCCCAGGATTGCAAGATCAAAGCCGACATAGATTTGTTTGTCGTTATCCCATATTGGTTCACCAGGAAGAGTTGGACGTGAAAGCCCATAGGCTTCAGGATCGGTCAAAGTAGGAATCCATTGTAACCAGGGCAGTGGGTGAATAACTACCTCTATACCGATACAACGCAGGTCTCGGGCCAAATACTCTGCACGCATCATTGCAATCTCAGAATCTGAAGACGCTAAAATGTGCAAGGTGAACAATGGGTTTCCAGAAACTGTAGGCCATGAAGAATCACGTTTAAGGGGATCAGTAAAGAGATAGTAATACTCATCGCCATCGCGCCATTCATCTTTATCTGTATCTGGGTCTGCAGGATTTGTTCCTATGCTTAGTTCAACAGAGTCTGGGAGTCCATCATTGTCACTATCAATCATAAGCGGATACATATCGAAGCCAGGACCAGGCCAAGCAACATCAGTATCGCCGACCCCATCTCCATCTAAGTCCTCTCCAGGGTAGTCTGACCAGTAGTTACCCTTGAGCATACTTGGATTGTACCAGTCATTTCCTGAGGGATTGTCGTCAAAAGCTTGTATTGTGTTGTCAGTAATTTTGTTATAATAGAAGAGGTTTGATGATGATCCTGTCAGATAGAAGCCATATTGATTTCCGGCGATTGTGTTATACTTGACCACATTGGAATCGCTGTTCTCAATGCCAACACCAAATTCATTCAGATTAAGGGTGTTATCCGCAATCTCATTGTTTGTGGAACCTCCGAAGATGATGATTCCATGTTCGCCATTCTCATTGAAGTAGTTATAGAGGACAATATTGTTGTGTGAATTCCTGATTGCGATACCTCGTCTTTCGTTCTCAACACAAGTATTCCCTTCAACAGTATTATGTCCTGATTCTGAGAGGTAGATACCATCTAAATCATTATAATTGCAGACATTCCAGTTGACAGAATTCTCCCACGAGTTACCAAGATAGATACCAACGTAAACGTTATCGTCACACGTATTCCAGAAAATATCATTCAAATTTGAATTACTGAGAAAGATGCCAAACCAACCGTTTCCAACACACGTATTCCCAGTTACAACGTTCTGACTCGAACCATTAAGTAAGATTCCCATGTAGCTGTTGAGGTTGCATATGTTCCCAGCTATTTCATTTTCATTTGAGTATTCGAGATAGATCCCGTTTTTGTATTCAGAGATTCCATTTCCTTCGCAAGTATTCGCTGACAAAGTGTTGTAGTTTGAAGAGAAGAGGTGAATGCCATTGTAACCATTGTCATTAAAGCTGTTATCAATGATTATATTGTTGTGTGAATTGTTTAGTGTGATACCTCGTCTTTCGTTCTCATTGCAAGTATTCCTTTCTACAGTATTATGTTCTACTCCACTGAGGTAGATGCCATCCAAGAAATTGTAATTGCAGATGTTATCAACAACATAGCACTCATCTGAGTTGTAGAGATACATACCAAGCCAATTATCACTGCAATCATTCCCACTAATTAAGTTCAGATTCGATTCGTTTAGGAGTATGCCAAATTGATCGTTGTAATAGCAGGTGTTTCCAATGATTTCATTCTCATGTGAGTCATAGAGATAGATGCCAATTTCATTCTCGTTGCATGTATTGCTAATCAGCACACTGGAGGTACAGGTGTCTAAAATGATACCATACAACTCGCACTCAGAACAATCATTACCAATTACCTGATTGTTATTTGAATCGCCAATTGAGATGCCAATGATACTTCCACTGCAGTCATTGTCAGATACTACATTCAAATCCGAAGATATGAGGTTGATGCCAGTATCATCTGTACAGGTGTTTTCAAGTATCTCATTATGACTCGAGTCCAATATGATGTTAATGCCCAGGTCTTGGTTGTTGCATGTGTTGCTTGCCACGGTGTTGTAATATGAGTCACTGAGTTCAATGCCAACGATGGTGTTACTCGAGCAGGTGTTGTACACCACGATGTTGTTGTTTGAGAATTCTACACGAATGCCATAGTGGTCGCTGCCGCTGCATGAGTTGTTTGCTATCGTGTTTGATTCTGACCATAAGACATGGATGCCATGGATTGTGTTGTAGTTACAGGTGTTTCCGATAACGTTATTCCCATTAGCTTGATCTAGGTAAATACCAGCGTAGCTATTGTGTTCACAGATATTCTCTATCACCTCATTATTATTCGAAACCCTCAGGAGGATGCCAGCATCACCATTACCATTGCACGTGTTCTCAAGAACATCGTTGACATGTGAGTTGTCTAACTGGATGCCGGAGTAGTAGTTGTTATTGCATGTGTTATGAACAACATCATTTCCATTTGAGTTGCTGAGATAGATTCCAGCCCTATTTCCACTGCAATCGTTCGCTTCCACCCAGATATTCGAACACCCTTCAATGTGGATTCCTGTAAAGCAGTTCTCGATGTCGTTGTCGAAGATTTCCCCAACTATCACATTGAGGAGTGTGATTCCGTTGTGTGTCCCATCCTCGCCATCTAACTGACATCCAGTTATGATGAACGATTTTGTTGTGTATTGGATGTGGATTAGTTCTTCACTTCCGACGAACAGGTAATTCTCAATTCGGTATGGTTCAGTCACCCCATCACCTGGGAATCCATAGGCTGCAAAGTCCCCATCATCATCGATGTAGATAGGAGTCATCTCCATCAGAGCGAAGGTTGAGAAGCTATCTACTACGCACTCAATGATGTTGGCTGTAGTATCAAGAGAGGTTGTGACCTTTGCCCACTTGCTTGTGCCAGAATCCCAGTGCATGATTTCAAGGTTTTGCTCGTTGGTGTAGTCGTTCTCATCATATTGTATGGCAATCGTTACATAGCCGGTGAAAGTCGCGGTGGTCGTGATGTCGAAAAATGCGTTTCCACCAGCAGGGCTTTCTGTAGCGCCTGGTGGCGCACCAGTTTCTTCGACTGATGTCACACCAGCTTCAGTCACAAAGTCGAATGTCATAGTAATCCCTGAATCAGGGATTGGGACCGGTATATTGGGTCCCTCAGGTGTGGGAGTACCTTCTGGTTGCACATCTGTGTATTCAGTCGCATTGAAGATCATTCCACCTAACGATTTACCCTTGCAGGTAGTGACCTCAACCTCAAAATCTCGTCCTAACCCAGCAGGTGACGACATTGTATCAATATATAGTCTAAAAGTACCACTTTCGTCAGGCGCTATAAGCTGCGGGGAGTAGTCGAGTATCGTGGCACTCCAAACATCTCCACCATAGTCTCCCAATTGCTTGATGTTGAAGGTGGCGTAGAATGGTTCATCTGTCGGATTCACAACATCGAAGGACAACTCACCTGTTGTGCTCATTTCAACATATCCGAGACACTCATACCCAGCGAACGCCTCGCCCATTGGATCCACAAAGGTGAATATCACTCCTTTCAAACAAGTACTGGGCAGGGTTGGTGTAAAGGTCCATTCTACCGTAGTGGATTGCCCATAGTCCAAATTCACGGTCAGGTTTGGTCCAATTGGCATCCATGTAGAAGCATCGCCAAATGGTGCATAGTAGACACAAACCTGTCCGGTTCCAAAACTACCTCTGTTATGCACAGTGAGTTTGACTGTATTCTCTTCATATTGCTCCAATCTTAACTGCTGCTCGCCATCACGATAGATTTCAATGTCTGGATTGTCCCAAGTTAATCCTCTTCCATCCCATGTACTTTGGTCATCTTGAGAGTACAAATACAAGTCAGGAGCACCAAGGCGTTGGAAACAATCAACTGAAACACCATATGTTCCATCCCAACCAATAACCCTGATATTCATGTACCGAGTTTCTCCTGACGGAACTGTCAACGGATACTGAGGTAATGAAAATGGCCAATTATTCTCTATCAAATTTCCATCTACAATGATAGCTTTATTCGCATCCCAACCAAATCCACTGAACGATATTGTGACGATCTCCCCGCCTTCTGCAAATTGTGGGGAGAGAGAAATACTTGCTGAACTACTAATTACATCAATCGTACCAATATGGGGTCTCACATTGTCCTTTGTCACAGTAACATCGACATGGGGATCACCGGGAACAGTTGCAGGAATTCCAGGATCTATATCAAAGACAGCCTGGCCATTAGCGTCAGTATATCCGACCTCATAGACAATAGGTCCGTCATCACCCTCTTGGTGTAGGCAAACCTTTGCGTATTTCACCGCGTCTCCACTGATAGAATCAGTTACAGTAACAGCGAATCTCTGATGTTCTGTCGTTCCAATAGAAGCTGGATAAGACACATCGATTTCAGTTGGTTTTTCAGTCCACAGTTTAGTCTCGGGGTCACCAAAGAGAAGATATCCCTCAAAGGTCGTCTGAGCAACCTCAAACTCATCATGGAGAACCCCCCATTGTTGCGCTGCGATTAGCTTCCCTAGCAGCAATGTTGCTCCCATATTGTGTATGGGGTAACGTAGAGGTTCATCCCCTAGTTCCAGATTCCCTTCCTGACACTCAAAGAGTCCTGGCCAGAGTGCGTCGATGATTCCGTCCAGTAGATATCCGCTGATTATTGAATATGCAAGCCGTGACGATGAAATTGCTGCAATAGCTCCTCCGTCAAGTCTTGTAATCTCCTCTGCAAAACACTCGAGGCTTTCTTCTAAGAATGGGTTAACAATCGATTGATCTACTGGCATTAACGCTCCATCTTGAGATCCGTATCCTGGTTGGTAGTATTCATCCAAGTCCAACCAGCCTTGATCAACTTCCCCATCATACCATCCAGTGTTACAAGCCATACTGATGAACAGAGGTGTTGTGTCCATTTGATAATCCAATCTTGAGAGGTCATTGATACTGAAGTATGGTGTAAGCCAGCCGTCGACCTGATCCCGATCATCGATATCCCACACCAAGTTTCCGTTGGTGTCATACCTGTAGACCATATTCCCACTCCCGCCATGACCATAATACAATGCAAGGAATTTTCCAAGGTTGATTTCATCCGCAATTCTTTGTGCTCCACTCTCCATATTCCCGTATTCATGATACGCAGAAAGCCAGTCGTAAATTTCGTATTCTGGAGGTTGATCAATGGTGTACTGGAGGTCAGAATCTTCTATCAGATTTGAATCAATATTTAGCAATGTAGTATAGAACTCCAATGGCATAAACCATTCATCAGCTGCATCTTCTGGTGAAGTTCCAGTGCATGAATACACGTTGGTCACATCATAGTCGCGGTAGAAGTCAAGGTAGTATCTGATTCTTTCCAGATCGTAAACAAACGGAAAGCTTGGATCTTCAATTCCAGTATGCATTATATCTTCGAATTTTCCAGCGGTAAGTATGTCGGTGTAGAAGTCTTCAAGGGTAGGTGGAGATTGCTCATACTGAAGAATCTTGTCAACGACAATCCCAGCTTGAGTGGCGTCATCAACTGATATTCTTCCGTAGATATAATCTGGAATATAGTCAAGTCCATCGATAGCGAAATACCCCAGATCAGATGCTATGTCTTCAGGGAGTCCTGCAGTGGGATCAAACATTTTGAGGTCTGCTGGAGCGTCTGGATATCTGGTAGCCCCTAGTGTTCCTGAGGGGTAACGATCTGGTCTTACCTCACCAAGACCGGGTATTATAGGTCCGAATACTGCTTGATGTTCCAAATCGTATG
>JBHLRC010000099.1:0-11812 GCA_048882965.1 Candidatus Thorarchaeota archaeon | reverse complement strand
CTAGTGAAACATATGAAGCTTCTGAAGCTCTAAAGCTTCTAGAAGAGCTTGACGAAGAGATTGAGCAAGTTGTTTTGAGCCCGGAGTGACGAACCTGCTCTCGTCACTCCCCCTGATTTCTTGGCGGGTTGGAGTTAGGCAAAAGGACTTCCTTGCGAACTGAATCCGGTTTCCTGAAGCAGTACCCTTGCTCTTCGTTGGCGTGGATCTGAGAATTTGATACCCGGAAACATGATCAATGGTTCTATAGTTGTAACTAATCCAAACTCCTTGGTCTTATTGATGACAATCTCTATTTCTTGTACATGTTTGACTGAGAAATGAAAGAATAAAACGGGTTCAATTGCAGATACACACTCACCAAGTCTCAATGAACCAAACTCCCTCTGTAACCAATTCAGTAGTTCCTCTTTACTTGTCTGACTTACATTCCATTGTACCTTTGCCAGAACTTCAGTACTTTTTTCATCAAGGTCATCTGAGGTGGTAATTGTGAAGAGTACTGCTTCACTTGCTCTCATGTGTTCAATCAACTCTTTGATCTTGTTTGACTCGAAACCTGTGACTCTCGCAATATTGCTCACTGACATTCTGGGATCATCCAAAAGACACCTGAGAACTTCACGGTGTGCACTTGTGAGCTCTATCCTTCCTCCCCAATAATGCAAGAACTTGAAGTGCATCTCGATTTTTTTAATCCCCGGTAGCTTATTCAGATGTAAGATCAGAGAATTGAGTTCTTCTTGGTCAAAATAGATTCCGTATACAATATATCGACCATCAAGAAGTCTTGAAACCCTGTGCACTGACGGATTTCTACTAAGTGATTCAAGAAGATTCTTCTCATTCTGTTCAGTTGAGAATTCCAGAATTGCTATTGCAGTGTCTTCATCTGACATTTGCGGGCTGAGAAGAACGAGAAACCGTTCGATGGTCCCAGAGTCAACTAGGTTCTCAATTCGTGCTATTACAGCATTTGCTGATATTCCACTTACTCTTGCAAGTTCTTGAAGACTTGCTCTGCAATTGTTTCTTAATCTTTCAATGATAATTTGGTCGACAGGGTCTATCATACTTCAAACAACTAGAATCATCGTGGAATATGAAGGTAACGAACATTGTTTGCGACATTATTTAAGTTGAGTAAATATCAGAATAAGCAACCAAAGGAGATGAAGTGTTGCCAACCAAAGAGGATCTTATGGAATCACTTGAGAAGATGGTTGGGAAAACAACACTTCCAAAGAATCAGAAACGCTTTGCGAATTACAGCAAGACACTCCAATTTGAGTTCACTGATAATAGTGATGCGAACTGTCATATCATATTCGAGAACGGAACTGCCAAGATTGTTGAAGGTATTGATGAATCGGCTGAGCTGACAATCACTACTACTACTGAGATGATTATGGATGTCATTGAAGGGACACAGAGCCCAACCCGCGCATTCATGTCTGGGAAGATTAAGGCTAAGGGTCCCATGCCTGATTTGATGAAGCTTCAAGCTTTGATGAAATGATTTCTATTTTTCATAGAAGTACTTGCCCTTGCTATAGATGACCTCGTCACCAGCTGTTATTTCTCCTTCAGTCATTGTCTTGATCATGTCTACATGAACAGCTGACTCATTTGTGCCATTGCATTCCTTGTATGCCCTTCCCAAAGCACAGTGGATGGTGTCACCTATTTTTTCATCAAAGAGCATATTCAAGGTGTAATTCTTAATTCCACGATTTGTGCCGATTGCCATTTCTCCGAGTCTTCGAGAACCATCATCTATCTCGATTATTTCTTTCAAGGTTGCCTCCGATTTTTCAGCTGAAAAATCTACAACTTCACCTTTCTCGAATGTAAGACGCACTCCCTCAATGACCTTTCCTTGTTGAAGGAAGGGAATATCAAAGTAGATTTTGCCTTCAACTGTGTTTTCTACAGGGGCTGTAAACACCTCACCCGATGGCATGTTATGTTTCCCGTCGGAAGCTATCCAAATCCTTCCCTCAGTGGATGCAAACAGATCGGTCTCAGGTCCTGTATATCGAACATCTTTGTGCTTCTCGAGATGTTCCTTCATCTTGTACATGAGCTTGCTCTCTTCTTTCCAATCTAACAGAGTTGCTCCATAAACGAACTCACGATACTCTTCTAAACTCATATCAGCTTGTTGAGCTAAAGCTGCTGTCGGATGAACAGTCAAGCACCATCGCTTTGAAAGAGTCATATCCTGCGCCTTTTTCATTGCAACACTGCGTTGTATCACTTTCTTAGGATCAACATTTGCCATAGCTTTTGTATTCCCCGGAGACCTCACTGCTATCATGACATCGACTTTCTCAAGCAGAGCCTCATAATGCTCTGGAGCAGTATCTATTGTGTCGTTATCAGCGCCATCAAAGAAAGCCTTGGTCATTTCGTCTGTACGCATGAGAGTAAGCGGTATACCCCCCATCTCTGAAACCTTCTTGTATAAGGCTACCACAAACTCATGGGACTCTGGTGTAGCACGGATCAGGACACGGTCTCCCTTTTTTATGTCAGTACTCCATTCAGTAACTATCTTGGCATGTTCCTCAATACGTGGGTCCATCGTTTATTCCTCGAGATTTCCTCAAGGATATTGTGTCATATAGCTTCCGGACTGTGCTATTACCTCTTCTTCTTCTTATAGACAAAGATACCAATGAGTGCAATAGCAGCAATTCCTCCTCCCACAACAGCTAATGTCAAAGGCGTGAAGCCAAGAGGTGGTAATGTATAGTCCCCAATTGCGTATCCCTGAATACAAACATCCCAGTTCATCATAACAAACGAGAAATATGCTAGTCCTGTGTGAGTCACCTCAACAAGTGGTGATCGTCCTCCTGGTAATGGCCACCATTCATTGCCAATTGACCAAGTCTGTTGCAAGGTTCCGTCTAGACCAAACTTCAAGAGATGATATGAATAGTCATACATTTGTCCTTGAATCAAAACAATGAGTTCATTATTATTCGTCAATGCAATATTGTGGACAATTAGCCACTCGAGCCATCCATTGGGATATTCTAGCTCATAATAGTTCAGCAAAATGTCATTGCCATTTAGATCGTACTGATAGAGAGCCAACGCACCATCAGCTGGTTTTGCTGAATAGATGGTGCCATTATCATCACATGCTGCAGCGTATGATGCTTCCTGCCATAGCACATTCCCATCAAGGTCCATACATAACATAGTTCCTTGTATGCTATAGAGAATGTTTGATTCAAAGACCCACATTTTACCGGGAACGTCAAACAAGGTACATAGAGGCAATGGTTTATTCCACAGAACATTCCCTGCACTATCGAATTTCATGAGGCTGGAGTTCTGATAGGTAGGTTCACTTCTTATGTTATGATCAGCCACAAGTACATAGATTGACCCATCGTTATGAACACCGAGTGCTATGCCTATTTGGTCCCCAGCGCCACCCCATTCTTTCTCCCAGATTTTTTGTCCACTTGTGGTCCATTTTGTGAGCATGAGATTGTAGTAATCTGGATCAAAACCATAGAACATTCCAGATGTGTACAAATTCCCATCATGATAGGTAATGGCATATCCACGAGTAAGGTTATTGTTTCTCACCAACCACATTCGATTCAGAACAGGATTATACTTGATGAGGAACTGACGAATAGTAATTACATGGTTCTCTTGATACCACTGATAGGGTGTATTGGTGTATCCGGTTATGTAGAGATTCCCATCAGGATCTTGTGTCATTGCTGTAAGACTATCTCCTAGTGGTGTTGCATCACCAGCGAATCTCGGGAGGACTTGTGAAATTGTTGAAGCAAATGTCTCATTGTACAACGGTGTCAGAAATGTAGCTGGGTCTGGTTCTGTCTGCATTACGACATAAAGAAACTCCGAGCTTACTTCCACTAATACTGACCCATTACCAAGTGAGCTGACAAAATCACTTGTTGGAGCCAATCCGATTCCCAGAGTAAGGGTATCTTCTGGGTCTTCCTGAATTCCACTTCCATCTTCAATCATACCTCCCCACCCTTCTAGTATATCGAAGTAGTTGAGGTCAATGCGTCTAGATTGAAGAGATGTTATGTAAGGGGGATTACTGTAGTAAACATTCGCCCAATTACCTGAGGAGTCTATCAACCATATATAGACCTTGAACATGTACATGCCCGTTGGTTCTGTGTCAAATCCACCAGATAGAGTCACACCATACGTCACGTTACACTCTGCGTCTTCAGGTAACTCCTCATATGGCCAGTCAAATGACTGAGTGAAGTAGACAAAATCATTGTAACTTGGAAAATTTGAGTCATCATCTGAATGGAAGTCCAACTCAGTGTTTTGAGTGTGCGTCCAATTCAGTTGCATTGTCTGTCCGGCGTATGAATAGTCGAACTCTCCAGAGCTTCCGTTAACAAATGCATCTGGCTCAGTTTCAAGGTTTGGATTGGGTAGCATTTGTATGATATCAATGGCTGCGGGAGATGCATTCGAATCTGAAATGTTTATCACATTGGTGGCATCTTTAGCAGTAATTGGTATCCCAAGAAGCAATATTGAGATTACTATGATACTAAGGATTTGTTCTGGTCTGTCCATGTACTCACCCTACCACGAGTTCCAGATTGAATCCTCCTCATAAGTTCATCGAACTTAGATGCTGAGATTCAATCAGTTTGTCGTCGAAGAAATCGTGAGTATAGATGTTTACCTATAAGAAACCGCTTTAGACTTCACGTTTTTCTGTAGCAAGTGTCGCACCACAGTACGGACATTTCACACTCAAGGGTCCTACCCATTCTATCTGTTCAGAATTAATACTTGCTCCACATTCAGAACAGAATCTTGGTGGTTCATGAACATATGATTTCTCTTTAGGAGCCTCATTGGCAGATCTCATCATGCCAAACATTCCGAATCCTCTACCTGATAACGAGTCTTTCATACCATACAACATTATTCCAGCGCCTACGAAAAAGCTCACCATGGGGACAACCAAAACATACAGCAGAATTGTGCCAACATCACGAGGGTCTATCCAGAAGAACTGCATAAAGCCTCCGAAGAATCCCCCGACCATAACAATCATGCCTATGACCATTGTTGCTATTCGTTTACCTGAGGACATAGTGAACGCACCAATTTTTGTGGTTGATTAAATGTTCTTGCCTTAGGTTATAGGTTTCACTATGATGCATCCTGCCATCCTGTCTCTTCATCTACGAATAGATTCATCAGTAACTAAAACAGCAGTACAGGTATGTTCGAAAAAGTTCAGAAGACAATCTTGAATGGGCTTAGAGGTACTCACATACATGTGGATCCGTTAAAGTCTCTAGAAGGATTAGATGCAAAAACTGCGAGTATTGTCCCTCAGAACGGAAAGTTCTCGTGTTGGCAAATTCTCTACCACATCGTCTATTGGCAGGATTTCATGCTTCCTCACCTTCGAGGTGAAGAAGTTTCTTGGCCTAAGAACAATGAAGAGAGTTGGCCTGATAATGAATCATTGACTGGTGAAAAAGCCTGGAGTGAACTTGTTTCAAGATTCAAGAAAGGCATTGATGAGGCTGAAGAATTAACCAAGACCATCGATTCTTTTGACAATCTGCCCACTCCACCCAAGGTGCCCTCCTATGCTGCATTATCAGTGTTTACTCAGCATAATGCATACCACATTGGGCAAATCGTCACGACACGACAGGCTATTGGTGCGTGGCCTCCACCGGAACATAAACCAACATTCTAGCTATGAGAGATCCTTACATCTGTATCTAAGGTCAATTCAATGATTTCAGATCATAATTTTCTATCAAAGTAATCAACGAGATGCTTGTACATTCTTATTCGCTGGACTGTATCAAATGAACCGTGGCCCTCGTCAGGAAGAATGACATACTCGAAGTCTTCACCTTCCTTCTTACCCAACTCCAATAATCTATCCTTAAACATCTCAGCTTGTTCAAGCGGACATCTCGGGTCATTCTCTCCATGAATGATTTGCAGTTTCGTTGTCATATTCTCAATAAAATTGATTGCACTCCGGTCTTCCCACAAGTCCAGTGTTTCTTTTGAATCCGGTTTTCCCATCTGTTCCTCAAGATAGTATGAGAGAGCAGGGAATGTTTCAAGGCATTTGTCATAGAGACGTTTCAGAGATGTGATTCCCATATACGCACAAGCTGCTTTCCAGAGGTCAGGTTTCTTTGTTACTGCAATGAACGTCATATAACCCCCATAGCTACCACCAGATATTCCTATCCGAGTAGGGTCAACATATCCAAGACTTTTGAGATAGTTAACACCTGCTTCAACATCATCCAAATCTTTTCCTCCCCAGTCGTTTAGACACGCATCTCTAAACTCCACACTATATCCGGTTGACCCTCTCACATTGGGCAGCAAGACAACATACCCTCTGTCTACCAAAACTTGAGAAAATACATTAAACAGTCTTGAATAATGAGCTGTAGGCCCTCCATGAGGCATTATAATTGCTGGTAATTTTTTGTCTGGAGGTAATTCCTTTGGTTTGTAGAGAATGGCGTGAATTGTCACATCATCGGATTTGTAGCTGATGTATTCATCTGGATGAAAATCATCGGATGTATAGTGTCCATATTCAGCAGGAATAATTTCTTTGTATGTGTGATTAGTTATATCGTAGAGCAAGTAGCGCATCCGATGAATAGAATCCTGGTGGGCGACTAAAAGCCGAGTTCCATCCACTGTAAAATGTCGACCTCCCGCAGAGCCTGGTGGAATCTTAAGAGGAATTTCTTCTCCGGAATTCACATCATACAGAATTAGCTTCATTTCTGCATCTGCATCGCGTAGAACAAGTATTTGTTTAGAGTCTGGCGTGAATACCATTGGGGTTTCTGGATGGATTCCTTTGCCAAACCACCTTACTTCACCAGTTTCTAAGTTATAGATTCCCGCGCGTTCAATTCCTGACTGGTCTGACATAAACAGTAGTTTTGAACCATCTTTTGACCAATCTGCAGCGATATCTTGCGACCCCTCCTTTGCAGAGTAAAGCTTCTTTTTCTCTGATCCATCACTTCTCACAATCCAGACATCCAGATTCCGTAAATTCTCAGTGTCATTTGCAGTATAAGCTATCCATTCATCATCCGGCGAAATCCAGAATTCATACCAGAATGCAACTGGACGGACGTGATCGGTCAATTGAATGACATCAGTGCCATCAACCTTCATTCTGAATAGCTGGGCGACACCTCCTGAACGGTCGGAGGAGAAGACAATCCATTTACCATCATGACTTACCTCGCCTAGATCATCCCGATTTTCAGGGGTATTTGTTAGTTGAGTGATTTTCCCATCTTGGATTGAGATAGCGTGTATGTTGAATTTTTCATTACCCTCAATAGGATCTTTAGTGAAGAGTACATACGAATCATCTGGAGCCCATTTATGAAATCCTCCAGGAGATTTGGGAAAATTACCATCAGTTAGCTGAGAGAACTCCATAGTGTCCAAATCAAGCATGTACAACTCTGGAGGTCCCGTCTTGTCTGAAATATAAACGATTTTGTCACTGGTCTTACCAATAGCTCCCCAAAAACTAGTAGGCAGTGCTAATAGTTCTTCAAGTTCAAGTTTCTTCTTTTTTGATGACATCACAATGACCCCGATAAATCACGACTTTGTGCTGAAGTTGTATTTAAGGGGCGTGTATGTCAGCTACTACCATCTTAAGTATAGAGAGAAAAGCTAATCATCTAAACTTGGATGAATCTCAACTTGGTGGTAGCGTGTCAAAGAGAATCTACACAAGAGCTGGTGATAAGGGAAAGACCGGACTTCTCTCAGGTGAGCGGATAGGTAAGGATGATCCCCGAGTTGAGGCATATGGAACTGTGGATGAACTAGGCACGACCTTAGGTGTGGCAAAGGTCCATGCATCAGAGAGGATTGCTCGATATATACACGAAATCCAGCAGAAGCTCTTCCTCATCAATGCTGAGCTCGCAACCAATACAGATTCTCTTGATATAGATGACCCACTCAAGAATTTGCAGAGAGTCAAAGCAGAAGATGTTGAATACCTAGAGCAGATTGCTGACGAATTATCTGAGGAGTTACCACTTCTTACTAACTTCGTGATACCCGGCGGTACAAAGGCTGCTGCATTTCTTCATGTCAGTAGAACTGTCTGTCGGCGTGCTGAAAGACGAATTGTCTATTATGCAAGTTTAAATCCTGTCAATGAACAACTCATCAAATACATAAATCGGCTCTCTGACTTGTTATTTGTAATGTCGAGGTATGAGAATATAGAGGTTGGCGATGGTGACCAGCTCATTTCTCGTGAAGGAACAAGTAAAATGACAAAGTAGACTTGTAGCGCCTAGTAACAATATGCGACCCTAAGAAGTGGCTCTATGTTTTATGCTGAAATCGAGAGGTATTTCTTGAATAATCTGAAGGCTTTACCTACTAAATCATTCAATTCTGGTCATATGATGGTCACAATACTGGTCAGTAAGGCCCAAAAACAGCATATCTTGTGACCAGTCTTTAGTAGTTTCGCCATAACATAATGGATTGGTGTAGAAATGTCTGACGAGATGAGTATTGAAATACTCGATTATGATGAATCTCTAGCAGAAGATATAGCTGGAATGTGGAACTCGTGGGATGAATTATGGCCTGGAGGTTTTACTCAGGGTGTACCATATACTGCGGAACGTGTTCACAAGCAATTAGGAAAATCAGATGCACTAGCTATCTTAATTGCTCTTGATACAGAACGGAAAAAACCGGTCGGTTCTTGCACACTTTTTGCCCACTGGCGTGATACTGAAGCTGCTTACATTGGCACTTTGGGTGTATCGCCTGAAGCACTTGGAAAGAAGGTTGGAAAACGCCTGCTCTTAGAGTCTATCGAACGTGCTTCTAAAAAAGGCTACACACGAGTTGATCTGAACACCTGGGCTGGAAACATGAAAGCTGTTCCGCTTTACAAGAAGATTGGAATGATGTGGAATCCTGAGATTAGCGGTGTCCAGATGGAAGACTACATACCTGGAATCCTGCATCATCCCCTCTGTCGCCCTTTCTTTGTACCACTTAGCGGCAATAGTGATTGGTATGATGTACACGTTAGAGAACCAACTCAAGCTCCTGATGAATATGAGATTGATGGATTAGCTGTCTATCCATACAAGTTTGTTAATGGAAATGATGAGTTGTCAGTTGTTGTGGATCGATATGGTCGTGGGATATCTTCTGTAGATCGGAAATTTGGTGAATCTAGACTAAAAGTCAAAGCTAAAACAAGTTCTCATCAAGTTCTCTGTGGATTGAAGTATGAGTATACTTTAGTGATTGAAAACAAAACCGACTCTGAGATTGTGGTTTCTGCCAACTTAGAGGGATTCGATGGCCTAGTTTGGGATGGTGAATCCTCAATTTCTAAGAGAATCGAATCAGGAAAGAGACTTGAGTGGAATGTCAGTTACCACCTAAATCCATCCGCTCCACTATATAGAGATGGCATTAAGTCTCCTGTGATTACAACCAAACTGGAGCTTGATGGGCAGAAATCAGAGATTGTTTCTGGATTAAAAGTTCAACCTGCTGCGGAGATAAAGACACGGTGGGGACCAGCACGCATTGTTTCTGGAGGCAAAACATCCATTCCTTTAACAGTAGTAAATAACCTCCCATCAAAGGGTACTGCTAAACTACTAATTGATTCAATAACTGGACCGATATCAGTAACGCCGGATAGTGAAACAATCAAATTAGCTGCTGAAGGATTTGGAGGAGCTACTCTCAATGTACGCTCTGAACCGGGAGTCAAGGAAGGGTCCTATGATATTTGGGTATCTCTTGAGATTGATTCAGGAAAAGACCAGAAGGTAACAACACGGAAATTTAGAATTCCCATCTTTTGTCTTGGAGAGAAGGGTATTGCTGTCGGTCATGATGACATTCATAGACGTCAATTGATTGTATCACCGATTTATAATGCATACTTCAATGAAGAAGGCGCAATTCTTCGAATTCAGAATCAATATAGTGCAATGGAAACAAGGTTTCAGGTCCGTTCTGCCATCGGCCCTCCATTTGGCATTAATCCTTTCAGATTCGCTGAGCGTGAAACTAGTGTGACTGAATCCGATAGGGAAACCATTGTTGCTATGAAGGCGACTCATCCAAATCGCTCTCTTGATATTGAAGATCGCGTAAGATTTGAGCATGGAACAGGAATCATCATTCACGAGGTCTGGGTTACGAATACCAACAGTGAGAGTGAAACATTCCAACTCCGGCTTTACGGGAGGGGCGGTGGTATCAGCTTCTCAGAGGGAACAATGTATGTACCACTATCTTCTGGAATCCTAAAGGAGAAACTTGGTAATTTCTATACTGGATATCCTGCTATTCCAGGAGTGCCTTCTACTTTTGCAGAGGGTTGGATTGCCAATGAGCAAGAAGGTGTGTTCAAAGGGCAGTTGTGGGACCATTCGAAGGTTGAAGAAGTTCGATTAGGCGATGGTCAGATAAATATGCTGAGTTATCCCCAAGTCACACTCGAACCAAACGAAACTCGCAGATTATCACAACTTTGGCTTGTATATGGTGTTCAAAGTTGGTCTCATGTGAGAAGACTCTGGCGTTCTCGAGTCAATGAATACTTCGAAGATCCTGTGGAATCTTACAAACAACTATCAACAAAACCATTGGTTAACCTTGACTCCAATCCAATTGCTATTCCATACCTCCAAGATGCTCAAGGTACAATAGAGCTAACAAAATCCACCATTGTTCCTCTTAATGGCGTGCTTCGATATGTTGCTCCAGTGGGTTGGAGTGCTTCATTGACACCCAAAGATACTGAAATGGAAACAAAAGTAGAGGGATCTATTGCATCAGGAGCTATTCAATTCACTCATGACACAACCTTTGATTTGAAACTAAAGCCTGATTCAAACGTTCCCGATGAATTTGGAATTCATAAGGGGTTGATTGAATTCAAATCTGATTGGCTTGTGAGAAAGCCCTTACAACTAATTAATTTGGGTTCATCAAAAGGCAGTGTGGAAGTGTTAGACGATGTTGATCAAGGTTTGAATGTATTTCGTGTAAAGAATGGACTGATTGAATACACGGTTTCTCCTGATTTCGGTGGATGTCTAATATCTCTGAAGAATGAAAAGAATGTTGAATTTCTAGCAAATTCGTTTCCGACGCCTGCTCCTAAACCTGGAGGATTCTTTGACAATTACTACGGTGGTGTACAACCCATCGTCTTTGATGATGATATGGGCGAAGACCTAGACAAGGCTAGAACAAACAGAGAGAAGATGTCTGGGAAGAGTATTGAAATCGGACACTGGAAAGGAGTCGAAATTGGATGGAAAGGAAAAATACAGAAGCTTGCTAAAGGCGTTGATTTCAAGTTGAGGTATCTTACAGCTGCAAGGAGTCCTCTTGTACTCATCCAATGGGTAATCACCAACAAAACTAGTGCACCTATGAAATTCTGGCCTTTGTTGATGGTTGATCCTGATCTTAGTAAACAGCTTGCTGGATTTAGTTATCAAACTGAATGGGACAATGAGGTAACTGAATTAAAACAAGGCATGGTTCCCATAGCAGTAACGCCAAGTAAGAATTATGCATGGCTGAAACCTCAGAATACTCAGGATACCACTGGATTTAGTTTTATTATAGCTGGTAATGAGTCCAGGATGATTGCTGCATCACTTGGTGAGATGATGCTTCTTGGAGGCATCAATAGTCTAACATGGCTAAAACCAGGTGAGAAGAAAGT
>JBHLRC010000098.1:0-11886 GCA_048882965.1 Candidatus Thorarchaeota archaeon | reverse complement strand
GACAACTATCTCTTTCATATCTGTAGCATTGCTGAAGTACCTTATATCGAGCTTGGTACCTTTTGAACCAGAAGATTAAATGTCTTTAAAGTAATTAGAGATTTGAGGGGTAAATGTTTACAAGTGGTTTGTCCGTGGTAACTGGCAAGAGATATGCGTGTCTTAGTTTTCTCTTTCTCTTAGTAGTTCTCTCACTTCCTTTGTCTATCTCGTATTCTCCTAGTGCACCATTGCTAGTTGTTGTTGATTCCCTTCCTGCTCAGAGAATTGATCATGGTCCAATACTAATTCGAAACAATAGTGACTTCTTAGAGCAAAAATCTACATATGGGTGGAGTGGCAATGGAACCGAAGATTTTCCCATTGTCATTTCAGATTATAGAATTGAGGATTATCAAGTAGGCATTGATATCGAAAACATTGACCTATACTTTATCATAAGAAACTGCGAAATCAACGATTTTGAGTATCTGAATCAGAGCACCTATGGCATTAGAATGAAGAATTGTACTCATGGAACAATAGATGCGGCTTACACTAATATGAAAGAGACAGGAGTTCTAATCGAGGATTCAGATAACATCACAATTAGTCATAGCATAATACACGACTGTCAAACTGCTGTTTCAATCTTCAATACATCTAATATCTTCATTGAAACAAACCATTTTGGGTGGAATGATTATACAGGCATTGTGCTGAACCAGACCGAGAGATGCTGGATACTTGATACTTTTCTCCTTGGTCTACCAGATTATGGGATATTATGTGTGAGGGATAACTGCACCACGATAGCTGATAATGTAATAACAAGCGGTGCACAAGGGGATTCCCAGTTTTCTCACTATGGAATTTCCTCACTCTCATCTTGGAATTTGGTGATTGAGGCTGTTGACATCAGCTTTTGTTATGTGGGTGTTGACCTTTTTGATACGAAAGATTCCTATGTAGGTTATTGCAATTTCACCGGTAACTCCTACTATGGGATATTCCTGCATCCAGAAACCTACAACATGACAATTAGAGAGAACCATTTTGGACCAAACGGACTCAACGCACATGATGATGGTCAAAATAACTATTGGGACTCTAACTTCTGGAGCGACTATATAGGCGAGGGATACTATTACATTCCAGGATCTGCGGAGAGTGTAGACTTAAACCCAAGAATTTTTTCACAACCTACAACAACCAGCACTTCCCCAACTTCAAATCACGAAACTGATGATATCAATTACCGATTCCGATTGATTCTGTCATTCGGCATTGGTCTTGAAATTGTCCTAGTTACCTATCTTCTCTACAGAAGAAAAAGGATCAGATAGCTGTTTCGAGTCTGTTATTGGTTAAACAGCTATGTGGAGTTTAGATCATACACCAAGATTAAGTGAGAGTTGAACCACCACATTATCTGTTGAGGTCTTCAAAGTGGGGGTGTAGATGAAACCAAACTCCGGATTCTATTTGTTGTACGTCGTGAGCCAGCGGCGGCAAGCCAGTTGAAGAGATAACAAAAAATCTTCGGTGGATACCCTACCTTTTCTAATTCAATTTCAAGTAGGTCATCAAACGAGGTAAACGACTCTCTATATTCAATAATCCACTTACTTAGCAGAATCAAATCTGTTCTACCATCCCAATCAATTGTTGGAATGTCGTCTGATGTAATTAGATTTCCCTCTCTCAGTCCTGTATAAAGTGATTCATCAAACAAAGCTTCACAAGAAATCCATCTCTTATCTAAGTAACATTCACACCAGGTATGCCCAATCGGATTGGGAATACGATTGTATAAGAAACTTGGAATGAAATGTTTGAGGGCTTCCTTGTCTATCTGCGCATATCGCAGTCTTGAAGGAATACCCACAGCACGCAGGAATGCAACATGTAGATTGACTTTGTTGCAATAATCCACAGTTCCATCCTTCATCGTTGTTGATGCTTTTCTATAGATTTTGAGTGTTGAATTGAAGGGAATCTTATCTCGGATATACGAGAAGATCTTCAAAGCTGCTTCAGTCTTTCCCTCTGCAGAATTGATGATTTCAGAAGCCCTCGCAATCAATGATTCATTATAACAATCACAATACTTTGTTGATTCAAGGAATACTTCTATCGTTTTTTCCATCAAATCACTTTCTTTGAGAGAATGAATACAATCACTCATCCGCATATCAACTTCATTAACCTTTGTAGATGTTTCAGTTATCTCATTGCATCAAGCTTAAGTGAGAATCTAAACAACAGAATATCTGTTGAGGTCTTCAAAGTGAGGATGCTACAGATTCATAGCGATGGTTTTGCTTACGACGCAAAGAGAAAAGCGCTAAAGAACGCAGAAGAAGTGAAGGAGAAGTCCTACAAAACTGAGGATTCCTGCTTAGTCAATTTCATCGCTGCTGAAACTACAGATGCAAAGGACATAGCAATGGCGGCTAAGGAAACTGCTGACATGATTGCAAGTGCCGCTGATGAGGTCAAGGAGAAGAACATTGTTGTCTATCCATGGGTACACTTGTCTGAGACCCCTTCCAAACCCAGTGTAGCACTCAAGCTATTGAAGTCAGTGTCCAAAGACTTGACTGATAGAGGATACAATGTAGTCCGAGTGCCATTTGGATGGTACAAAGCCTTTGAGATTCATTGTAAAGGTCATCCACTTGCAGAACGTTCCAAGGTCTTGGATATCTCTAAGGTGATAGCAAAAGACGCAGATGTTGATGTAACTGAAGGTGAGGATCTCACTGCATTAGTAGCAGAAGAGAAGGCAACCTCTTCGTTCTATATCATGGAACCAGGGGGTAAGGTCACTGATGCTAAGGACTTCAACTTCTCTAAGTACAAAGAACTCAAACTATACGTGAACTATGAGACTGCAAAGGACAGAACTGCGCAAGAACCTCCCCCTCATATCGAGCTCATGAAACAATTAGAGTTGGTCGATTATGAGCCTGGCTCAGATGCAGGTAACTTCCGATGGCCTCCTCGAGGTCTTACCTTGAAAAGGGCAATAGAGGACCGGGTTACTGCAGAGATGGTTGCATATGGAGCACATGTGATTCAAACCCCTCTAATCTATGATTATCAACACCCGTCATTGAAATCCTATCTGCAGAGATTTCCGTCACGACAATATGTAGTCAAATCCGGAGAGCATGACTTCTTCGCGAGATTCAGTGCCTGCTTTGGTCAATTCCTTCTAGCTTCGCAGGCAACAATTTCACACAAGCAGCTTCCATTGAAACTCTTCGAGATTGCCCCCTCTTTCCGTCGTGAACAAAGCGGTGAACTTGCTGGTATGAGACGCCTTCGCGCCTTCACCATGCCAGACATACATGAGATTGTCGCGGATGAAGAGATGGCAATGGAGTCCGTCATGAACCAGATAGAATTTGTTGAGAAGCTTATGAACGAGCTAGAAGTTAACTATGAAGTATCCTTCAGGATTCTCAGAGATTTCTATGAGAAGAACAAGTCCTTCATGAAGAAAATCGCGGATAGAATTGGAAAACCGATTATGATTGAAGTATTTGAAGAACGCTATGCCTATTTCATCTTCAAAGGTGAGTGGAACGTTGTTGACGCCCAGGAAAAAGCTGGTTGTTTAGGTACAATCCAGATTGATGTAGAGAATGGTGAGCGATTCAAAATAACCTATGTAGATGAGGATGGAACGGAGAAATACCCGCTTATTCTTCATACTTCCCCATCTGGTGCTATCGAAAGAATCCTCTACGGAGTTCTAGAACAGGCGTACAAGAACATGAAGGAAGGGAAAGTCCCACATCTTCCACTCTGGATGACTCCCGTTCAAGTTCGATTTGCTCCAGTCGATGATAGCTTTATCGATTACTGTCTCGAGCTAGGGAAGACTCTGGATGATGCCGGAATCAGATACGAAATCGATGACAGATCTCAGACTGTGGGTAAGAAGGTGCGTAGTGGTGAGAAACTCTGGATTCCCTATATCTGCGTCATAGGTGAAAAGGAGAAGAAAAGTGGCGAACTTGCAGTCAGAAGGCGTGAACTGAAGGATCAGGTCAAAATGACCATCGATGATTTGGCTAAGGAGATTCAGGAGAAGACTGATTTCGCACCAAAGCAACGACTCCTCCTTCCAAAACTAGTGTCGAAACAAGCAATCTTCTCTCGAGAGGTTTGATTTGTCCATCTTAGGACTCCACACCAATCCTTTTACAATTGTTCTAATATTCCTCAAGAAGTTCAATCCTCTCTTTGATGAAAGGCATATAGTACCCAAAATCAGTCAATGGACGCGCGCTGCGGAACTGTTTTTACATGCCGTTACTAGACCCGTGGTACCCATACTTTGAGGAGAGGATACGATGAAGGTCCTAGTTCTTGGGTCCGGGCAGATGGGCAAAGGTGCCGCCTATGACCTAGTAAAGCAAGACAATATCGAGCAGATCATTGTTGCAGATATTGATCTCAAATGTGCTGAAACGCTAGCCAAGGAGGTAGGCGAGAAAGCAGTAGCAAGAAAAGTTGATGCGAAGAATCGTAGTCAACTGGCAAAGGTGTTTTCAGAGGTTGATTCAGTTATTAGTGCTGTAAGTTATACAGTCAATGACTTGCACACTGAGGTTGCAATTGATACTGGTACTCACATGTGTGATCTTGGTGGAAACCAGCCCATAGTTGAGAAACAGCTAGCGATGAATGACAAGGCAAAAGATGCTGGAGTGATAGTCATTCCTGACTGTGGACTTGCTCCAGGTATGGTAAGTGTCCTTGCTAGAGAAGGAATAGAATACCTTGATAGGGTTGAGAGTGTGAAAATTCGAGTAGGCGGTCTTCAACAAGATCCGAGACCTCCTCTAAACTATTCACTGATTTTTGCTGTCGAAGGGCTAATCAATGAGTACATCGAACCTTGTGTTGCTTTGAGAGATGGGAAAATCACTCTAGAAGACCCACTAGTAGGATTTGAGGAAATCACTTTCCCAGAACCTTTTGGAAAACTGGAGGCATTCAATACAAGTGGTGGTACATCAACACTTCCTCAGACATATAAAGGTAAAGTGAAAGAACTAGATTACAAGACCATTAGATATCCCGGGCATGGGCATAAAATGTGGTGTTTGATGAAACTAGGTCTAATGGATAGTAATGAAATCGAAGTGGAGGGTAAGAAGATCGCACCTCGTAAAGTGCTTGAATCACTTCTTGAGAACAACTTACCTCCATCTGGAAAGGATGTAACACTTCTCCGCGTCATGGTCGAGGGCTGGAAGGGAACCGAATCACGAAACATCGAGTATGAGCTCATTGATTATTTTGATGATAAAACAGGTCTTACATCAATGATGCGTACAACTTCTTTCCCTGCTGCAGTGACTGCGATGATGATGGCGGATGGTCGAATTACCGATAGAGGTGTGTTAACACCCGAAAGATGTATTCCTCCCAAACCATTCATTGAAGAACTACAGGCTAGAGGTCTTGACATCAAGCACAGAGTGTTCTAAGGATAAGTTCCGCTGAGTGGTACAACTCTTCAAAGTTAAAGGAAATCGCGATTCGGTGTAAACCTTATGTTCCACAAATCATCACAGACAGGTTGGAATGAACTATGAAAGTACTCATCATAAATGGAAGTCCAAGAAAAGAACGGGGTACAACAGCAGGACTGCTCAAACACTTTGTTGAAGGAATGAAGAAGGCAGGTGCCTCTGTAGAAACGATTTATTCCAAGGGATATGACCTTGGAGATTGTAGAGGCTGTTTCAACTGTTGGAGTTCCACCCCTGGCGAGTGCATCCAAGATGACGAAATGAAAGAAATATTGGTCAAGATAGCTGATGCTGACCTCCTCGTCCTTGCCACTCCGGTATACATTGATGGGATGACCGGTTCTCTCAAGACTCTATTGGACCGTTCGATTCCACTTCTGCATGGCGCTTTTGAGCTTCGTGATAACCACTGCCGCCACGCACTTCGTGAACATGTGAAAGCCGGTAAGATAGCTCTGTTTTCTGTTTGTGGATTCACTGAGATGGACAATTTTGACCCATTGATCACACATGTTGAAGCTATCAGTAAAAACATGAATCGGGAATACGTCGGGGCTCTTTTGAGACCCTATGCGTGGGTTATTGATCCAGCAATGAAACAGGGTGCTCCACTTAGTCACATACTTGACAATGTTCGAAAAGCGGGTCATGAGTTGATCAAGGACGGAAAAATGAATGAAGAAACATTAGCTATTGTTGCAAGTGAAATTCTACCGCGCGACGAAGTCGTTAAAATTTTGAAACAAAGCTACGGCGACAAGTAATTATTGCGTAGAGTAATGATATATACACAATAAAGTAATCATAATAATGTGTACATAATAATGTATATATGTAAATTTGTCTAGTGTATTTTTGAGTTGAAATGAAGCTTCCACTTTCTTCACCTAGAGTTGATTTATCCAACGCTATGATTGCCGTTCTCCAAGTACTAAAGGATGCACCATCCATGTCTATTTCTGGAATCTCTAAAGCAACAGGTATAGACCGTAGAACAGTTGCTAAAGCTATTGATTTGATAATAAAGGTCCAGAAGAGCTTAGCAACCCAACGAATAGAGAGAGAAAAGGTAGGAAAAGCATGGGTCATTTCTCTAAGAAAGAAGACTTCTGAATTCATTGACACTGCAAAGAGCAAGATAAAACGGTGATAGCGACATGTCACTCAAGATCCGTAATTTTGTATATCTAATGATTTTTGGAATCCTTGCAACAATGTCCTCCCACATGATGTGGGTCATTTTCCAGTGGCGTTTGATTCCCCACTTAATACTGATAATCTCTGTGGCAGTAGTTGGTGAGAATGTCGTTTCCTCTCAAGGATACTATTACTATACGCGACAAGAAACCAATGGACCTTTTGTAAGGAATATGCCTCTCTGGATTATGTTCCTTTGGATTTTTTCCGTGCAGTCAAGTTTTCTTATTCCCATTTTTCTAGGATTCAATGATTTAGTAGCAGTCTATATTTCCGGATGTTTAGCTTTACTTGGTGATCTCATTCTTTTTGAGCCATATATGAGTAGAAAGAAAGAATTGTGGCGTTGGACCGCAGTTGATAGAGGATATTTTGAATTCATCCCACCAAAGCTAAATCGATTCACTGCTCCACCTGGAAACTACATTACTTGGTTTGCCTTTCCACTCTTAGCGAATTCTTTTCTTGTACTCCTGATGCTAATCTTCTAGTGAAATCATTAAATTGATGGATAGCTCCATTCTTCAAACGTGGCGACAATGGGTAAGTACAGTAAGATATATTCTAACATTTCAGATGCAAAAGAAACTCTTCAAAATATCAAACATGTAACAAGACTAGACCATAGTTCTACCTTCAGTAGAATCTGTGGAGGCGAAGTCTATCTTAAGCTAGAGAATCTGCAGAAGACTGGTTCATTCAAGGTACGTGGTGCTGCATATGCAATGTCACGACTCTCAGACGATGAGAAGAAGGCAGGAGTCATAGCTGCTTCTGCTGGCAATCATGCCCAAGGGGTGGCTTATGCTGCAACTCGTCTAGGAATCAAATCTACTATAGTCATGCCACGCTTTTCACCAGTTGCAAAGATACAAGCCACTGAGGGTTATGGAGCAAACGTTGTTCTACATGGTGCTGCTTTTGATGATGCTCTCGCTCATGCTCGTGAGATGGCTGAGAAGACAGGAGCTACTTTTCTGCATCCATTTAATGATGAAGATGTTATTGCTGGTCAAGGTACTATAGGACTTGAAATTCTGGATGACTGTCCAGATGTTGATGTTATTGCTGTGCCTGTAGGTGGTGGTGGTCTTGTATCGGGAATCAGTATCGCAGTCAAGGAGCAACGTCCAGAGGTTGAAGTCTATGGTGTTGAAGCGGCGAGTGCTGCATCCATGCAAGCTTCGCTTGAAACTGGCAAACTGACTGGCGTTCAGAGACTAGATACAGTCTGTGATGGTATTGCTGTGAAAAAACCAGGACGACTCACCTTCAAAATTGCTAAGGATCTTCTATCTGGAGTTGTCACTGTAGAAGAGTTAGAAGTAACAAGAACTCTCTTCATGCTTTTAGAGCGAGCAAAGATAGTTGTAGAACCTGCAGGCTGTGTCGGACTAGCTGCGTTTCAACATGGAAAAATCAACATTAAAGGAAAGACTGCTGTTGCTGTTCTATCCGGCGGAAACATCGACATGTCCTTCCTGTCGAAGGTAGTTGAAAAAGAACTGTACAGACTGGGTCGATCTATCAGAGTTAAGGGTTCTATCCTTGATCGTGTTGGAAGTATGAATAAAGTCCTCAGTATTGTTGCTGAGTCTGGCGTGAGTGTGATTGAGTTAAATCAAGACAGATTCGATCCAGATATCCCTCCAAATAGGGCTGAGCTTGAGATGATTCTAGAGGTTCCAGATGATAAGGCTGTACAGCGAATGCTGAAGATGCTTGATCAACATGGTCTGAAATTCGAGATTACTGATGATTGAAACACATCATCCTCTGAATGGTACAACTTCTATATTCAGAGGATTAACCTCTTACGGATTAGACGATGAAAGGACTAGATGAGTGGGATAGTAGTCACCAGAACCAATGAAAGTAAGAAGGCATTGAACATAATTACTGACCATGTATTCTCAAGCTTGAATGACGACCATGCTGAGACAATTGAAGTCAGTAATAGTATGATGATAACTCGAACCCATACAACTCCAATGAGAACAATCCTACCTCCTTCAACTCCCACAGATGTAGTTCCGAGAATGGTGACGATTGTTAGTAACACGACGAAGGCAAACTTCATGGCGAGTATGATTAAGACTGAAACTACATTGCGATAACTTCCACTCCAATCATATTCAATGACTGGCTTCCCCACCATTTCATTAACACTAGGCTGCATTTCCCGAATCCATGCTGCATCAAGAAGAAAGAAGGGAACAGATAGGAGAGCGAGAATAAGTAGATTTGTCCATCGTATACCAGCTGGCCATCTTATGAATTCCAACAGGATATGCGGTTGCGTTTGGGAGGCTCCAGCTAATCCCAGCCAAATTGACAACCATATGATTCCTGCCGCTGCGACCGGTATCCCCTTCAGGATATCAAAAATAACCTCGCTAGTGCTTCCTCTTATGATTCCCACTGATTGCAATGCCCTGTTCTCATTGTCTTTTCCCAAAAATACATACATTAACGTCAATAGTACTATCGGACTTAAAATGAGGAACAATACCAGTCCGGTCCCAGACATCGAGCGTAACAAAGAGATGCCAATATTCTCTAGGTTGAGTCCAATCAGCGCTGATATGATAAAGATGATGATTACACTCGCTCCGAGAATAGAACTTATCTCGAATATCTTTCGTAAATTGTATCCTTCGTTATCAATTGGAGTCTGCTTTGATCTCCATTTTTCTGGAATGAAACTATAAGTCAGCCACATTATCGGAATGATTCCTGCAAATATGAAAAATGTCGCTAGAAAGGTTGCAATGCTCTTGTTAAAGAAGACCTGATCTGTCGGGTCTCGGGTTAGCAATATCTGGTCTTCACCTTGAACTCCCTGTACCAACCACGAAACTGCTTCACTAACTAGACTCTTGTCAATAACCTCAAAGACATGATTAGATGGACCAAAGACCAGTCTATATGCTGTTTGATTATCTAGTGACCCGTATGTAACTCCCGCTTCTGCTGAGGTATTTCCTGTTGCGGTCCGTATCGCTTCCAGGGCGTCAGCTCGCGAAACTATCTCGTCATAAGACCCCATCGCAAACAAGAGATTACCAGGAAAGTCAATGTACTCATCATTGGCTACTTTCCCCACATCACCAACGGCAACATACGCTCTTGGAGCAATTGGAAAGTTGTTCAGCTCAAGGGCTATTCTGAATCCAAGTGAGTGTGTGAGGACTCCGTAGGTTTCGTTGTCAACATTAGTGTAGGTTGTTTGCACATAGCGAACTGCGGCGTATGCATCTGACGCCATATCATAAGTATCAGTGAGATTGAAATCGAGAGTCGAGTCTCCATGACCGGGTAAATCCAAGGTCACTACGGTGAAATTGCGTCTGGCAAGCTCCACATTGAAAGCATAGAGACCCTCCTTCGTACCTGTGAGACCGTGAATTGTCAAGACAACCGGCATCGGTTCATAATGATTAGCGCTTCTTGGTGAATAAATAAGGAGATTAATTGAATGTCCAGGTGAAGTCTCTATTGTTACTCTCTCGACAGATATCTCTCCCATCCCTCTATCGACCGCCCAGGACAGATAGAATGAAGACCCTATCGATATGGTCAGAATCAAGATGGTGAAGTAGAGCGGCCGTCTATCCATAAAATTCACCGTTTCAATGGTTTCTTTGCCACTCTCATTGACATAAAGGTGACGATATTCTAGGATTATTCAGAGGTTTCTTTGGACCCCTGTTGATTAGTACTTGATGCCGAGCTTCTTCGAGAGCTTCTCAAGCATGATCTTGACCATTGATACTAGGTCGTAGTCAGGTTTCCATCCCCATTCCTCACGAGCTGCACTATCATCAATTGATGCTGGCCATGTTTCAGCAATCTCTTGTCTATAGTCAGGTTCATAGATAATCTCAAACTCAGGGATGTGCTTCTTGATTTCTGCTGCAATATCCTCAGGAGCAAAGCTCATGGCTGTAATGTTGAAGCTTCTATGCTTCAGTTTGCTTACGTCAGCTTCTATGAGGTCTATTGTGCATTTCAAACAATCGTCCATATACATCATAGGTAGGTGTGTTCCCTTATCTAAGAAGGAAGTGTACTTCTTGTTCTTAAGAGCTTCATAGAATATCTCAACAGCATAGTCTGTTGTTCCACCGCCTGGGAGTGCCTCAGCACTGATGATGCCCGGATAGCGAAGAGAACGGAAATCCAAACCGTAACGTTTGACGTAGTATTCTCCCCAAAGTTCGATAAAGACCTTCGATATTCCGTATGCTGTTGTCGGTCTCATGATGACCTCGTTTGGTGTGTCTTCTTTTGGAGTGCCTGGTCCAAACGCCGCAATTGAGCTTGGAATCATCACTTGGTCGAGTTTGAGAATTCTTGCTGCTTCCAGGACATTGTAAGCACCCTCAATGTTTGTCCTATACGCTAGTTGTGGGTTATTCTCTCCCTTTCCTGAGAGTATTGACGCATTATGAATTACAATGTCAATGTCGTTATCAACGAGTATCGCATGAAGCTGATTTGTGTCTAGAACATCTAGTTGGAGGTATGGTCCGTCTATTCTGAGAATTTCAGGAGGTTTTTTCCTACCAGTGGCGATAACATTCTCGCCACCATACTTCTTCCTAAGAGCTCCAACCAGCTCAGTTCCGATTTGTCCATAGCTACCTGTCACTAAGATCCGTTTCATTGTGTCAACTCTCAGGATTTAATGTGAATCAAACCTGAGGCCCAAAAGACCATGTTTTAAGTGTTGACCTTTGATTGCTCGAACCACTATCTTGTTCTAGGATTAGATTGAAATTATTTCACGTCCATTTTATGCCATATGGACATCAATTAGATATGGAGTCTCTAGGAGGATTCTTCATCTGTTCATGATAAACCATTGAAGGGCACAAGGATGGGATTTAAGCCTAATTTCGTTTGTTGGTTCATCATAGGACTCATCTTTTTAGCTGTCCCTCTACAAACCCACCACTCAGCATGTCTTGATGTTACTCCTACTAATGAAAATCAGGATTCACTCCCGAAAAAAGCACCCACAACGACTCCTAGCGTGTCGTTCAGTGACATCGATTGGTCGTACAAGTCCCGTGACTATGATATGTGGAGAGAAGTAACGACTCCTGATTTGACGGGAGACCATATTGTTCTACAGGCACAGTCGAATGAA
>JBHLRC010000097.1:0-11901 GCA_048882965.1 Candidatus Thorarchaeota archaeon | reverse complement strand
AATGGTGCCGCGGGTGTGATTTGAACACACGACAACACGGTCTTCAGCCGTGCGATCTCCCTGGCTGATCTACCGCGGCAGTGCCAGTATTTTGTTCTGCAAAGGTTTCGTGATATAAAGATAACGCCATAGAAAACTAAGAGAGTTTTGCTACAGCTTGCGTGACTTCCTCAAAGGGTGGTAGTTTTCCAGGGTCCTCACTCACCCATGCATAGACAATGGTACCATCTGTGTCAACCACAAAGACTGACCTTTTGGCGACCTCTTTCATCCCAGCGAGGTTTTCGTACACCACGTCGTAAGCCTTGATTACTGTCTTCTCCCAGTCTGAGAGTAATGAGAATTGAATATCATTTGCTTCTTTGAAGGCCTTGTGGCTGAAGATTCCATCCACCGAGATTCCGAATACATTAGCACCTAGGTCGTTGTACCTAATCAAATCATCCCTGAACTGACAGAGTTCAGCTTGACACACAGAAGTGAAGTCTGCAGGATAGAACACGAGTATTACGGGTCCCTTTTCCAGTTCCTCACTCAGAGTGACACTTTTCTTTGGGGCTTCCCAGAGTGTAAAATCTGGGGCTTTGCTACCAACCTCTAGACCTGGCAAAAAAACACCTCACTAGGAGTTATTGGGACAATAGCTATTAAAAATTCAGATGCCACCATTCGTTTCATCATCTGATTTTGTAGTTCATGTAACTGGCAACAACTGCAGTAGCTATCGCAGCCGAATTCACCCCAAGTATGTAAACGTAAAGTGGATCTAGAAAGGCGAGTGTGGCTATCCATGATGGAAGACTCCCTGCATCCGCAAAGCCAAAGGGCACGAAATAGAACAGGAAGAATAGACATGTTAGCAAGCCAACACCAACAAAGGCTGGCATGTCTGTGAAGCTACGAGCAAAGGCTGATAGTCTACCAATCCGGTTTGTCTGTCCTCTCTGACGTCTACGAGTCCTTCTTTTTGACGCAATAAACGCCCAGCGATACATCGCCTCAGCCATCAGTATGTATGCTCCCCCGAGGACTACCATGACCCCGATTGAAACTAGAAGTTGCAAATCTGCACTCAGAACACTCACGTAGATTTGTGCATGCCAGATAATGGGTATCTGGGCAAAACCTGCTAACCCCAGGAAAATCAGGATTAATCCGGGTTTGCTACCGCGTCTCCACCATACTGCAAGGCTCATCTTTCTCACCAAGCTTGTGACTGTCCGCTCAGGCTTGAGTCTATACTTTAAGCTTTTGGAACAATGGATTATGATTTCTGCGACTCGACTTTAAACCATTGAGCATTGTCTTGGACCAAAAGTTGGCTGAATCCCACATTGCTCACCAGATTTAGAATTCGTTGAAGTGTCTGATTCTGCCCTCCTCGCACTCCGTATCCTGTTTTGGAAACAGTCCCATCGGGAAGAATGAATTTTCCCCAGAAGACTAGACTGTTGCTTGCCTCAGGAATGTGACTTGCCAGAATCGACAGGCGACCATTCTTCCTGAGAACCCTGTGTGCTTCTTCAAGCACAGTACGTTTTGTATTCCAGTCACTCATGTAGGCTAACGAGAACCATAGTGTCACGATGTCAAAGACCTCCTCTCTGAAACAGAGAGTTCTACCGTCTGCGACAAACCAGTTTGATTGGTGACCATGAATCTGGGCTTCCCTTATCTCACTCATCCTGATGTCTATCGCACAGACTCTTTCGCCCCCTATTCTTGACACTAACCCTTCTCCGCCACCACCTATGTCCAGTATCAAGCCATCTCCTTCCAATCGTTCAAGGGTTATCTCCTGTTCTGGTGTTTCAATATAGTCCCGAAGTTTGGTCATTGCTTATTCATCCTGGGTATCTTCAACAAATTCCTCCAAGTCCTCTAGGAACAGGTCAAAATCTGGTATAATTTCAAGCGCTCTCTCATGAGTTTCTTCTGCAGCTTTGATTTGCCCCTCTCCCTCGTAGAAGTTCATTAGGTTCAACCATCCTACATAGTGGTCTGGTCGAATCTCGATAGACTTCTTTAATGCGCGTTCTGCTTCCTCTAGTTTTCCGAGATTGGAAAGAACGACTCCCAAGTTGCACCATGTGTCTGCATCCTCGGAGCTCAATTCTACAGCCCTCTTGAACGAAATCTCTGCATCATCAAGTTGGTCTGTTGCCATGTAGACACAACCAAGATTATACCACACATCCGACTCTTCAGGGGAATGCTCTAGTGCTCCTTTCAGTGCCTGTTCTGCTTCATCAAAGCGGTTTTGGACAAATAGAACTGCACCTAAATCACGCCAAGCCTCGACAAATCCGGGATTCAGGTCCAGTGCCACCTGAAACGCAACTTCAGCACTCTTCATGTCTGCCTGATCATAGAGTCTACCTCCAAGCTCATACCAGGCATCAGGGTCTCTCGGGTCCTGACCCATCTCCTTCATTTCATTGCTGAGGATTTCCCTCATTGACTCGTTCATGTTCTCTCTTCTCGATTGTTCTGTTTCTACACTATCACATTAATGACATTGATACACAAACTCTAAGTCCTCTGGCTACAATTGAGCAATGACTGCTTGTCATATATCTATCCACTGGGTGTGTGCTTATGGAAGAGGAGAAGTCTGAACTCGAGACAGCAATCAAAGTTGTAGCCATCATGCAGACGATAACTGAGGAGCTTGATGAGACCGGTAAGCGGATTTGGCGAAAAATGTTAGGGCAAGAACCGAAAAGTCTGAAAACAAAAAAGCTGGATAGATGACGTCATCGAGAATCAAAGGGAGGTTCTTCTAATAGGGCAGTATCCTGAAAGAGGTGAACATCAAGATTCAAGACCTCGATGTAAATGGTGCGGTCGAATCTACGACACACATGTACAGGACCCGTTCAATGAGATACAGTATTGTTCCTTTACGTGTAGAATGGCTGGAATGTTCTACAGGGGAATCGGTCTTTCATCAATCATGACTGCGATCTCTGTTCTTGCGACCTATCTTATTCTTGTCTTAGCCCTTGAGATGCCCTACGGCTATGTTTTTGTTCCTCTTTTTTGGGTGGTGACAATCTGTTTGTGGTATGGAGTCTATGTTGGGTATAAAGTAAGGTCAGCGAGGAAGAGTGTGGATAGATTTTCAGATGATGAGGAAATTCAAACTGACTAGGATAGTAGGAATGGACGTGGTGGACCGGGTTAGATTCGATTCGTTTATGTTCCAGAAGAGGTATCAAACATCAAACATCTTGAGGTGCTTGTGTGGTTATGAAGACATACATAATCCTCCCGTACGTGAAACGACGTCCGATTCCAGAGGAATTTCAGGATGATGACAATAGGAGTCCAGAATCACTTGCGGAATACTTCATCCATCAGTTCACAAAACCTGGCGATATAGTCTTTGATCCCTTTGCAGGCCTAGGTACAACTCTACTCACTGCTGAGGACATTGGTCGTATCCCCTTCGGAGTAGAGGCAGATGAACGACGCTATGAGTTTGTCCGGTCCCAACTTAACATGAAAGAAAATCTCATTCTTGGTGACTCTCGAGACCTTGACAGGTTTCAATTACCTAAGCTAGACTTTGTTTTCACATCACCGATCTTCATGAGGAGTGATGAAACTAAGAATCCCCTCTCGGGATACAAAGAGCCCGGGACATATCAGGACTATCTTGACCAGCTTCAGGACATATTTCGCAAACTATGTGGGTTTCTCACTCCTGGAGCTAAGGTGATCGTTGAGGCCTTCAACTTGGCGGCTACCAGTAAACGACCAATGACTCTCTTGGCTTGGGACATAGCGCATGCACTGTCTGAAGTTCTCAGGTTTGAGAAGGAGATCATTGCATGTTGGGAGGGCTCGGACGTTGATGGCAGTTCACCCATTTACGGTTACAATCACAGTTACTGCCTAATGTTTGATGCAGAATGAGGATTATTAGTCATGTACTAATCTACGACAATTCCAGCTCCATCATTGCAAAGATTTTTCCATCTCTAGAATAGATATTGATAGAAGAAAAGATTGGAGGTTGTCAGAATCAGTACATACCCGAATCAGAAGGAGCAGGAAGACCTTCCTTGTGCGTGGTGTGGTCGACCGTTTACACCTAGTATTTTTGGTCCACTGAATACACTCACATACTGTTCATATCGATGTGCATCTGCAGGTGAAATTTACACTTTGACATGCGTTGCGACACTCTTAACGGGTGCTTCTATCTACCTCACTGGCTACCAGTTGGAACTGGTTATTGGAAGTCCATATGGCGTTCCTGTCTTGTTTCTCTTTTGGGGCGTAGCTGTTCCCTTCTGGTGCATGGTGTATATTGGATACAGAGAACGGACCATAAGAAGAAGTGAACAGAAAGTTGCACGCAATGGTGAACAGTGATGTCTTTGGGACTGTAGAGAATAAGCGGGTCCGTAATGAACTGACTGAACTCGAACCTACTGGTTGGGATTTGCGACCATCTCTCCAAGTGCTGACACAAACCTGAGGGAGAGCAATAGACCGACAAACGAAAAAACCAATCCTAGTGGCGCAGTAAAGTATCGAAAGGTCGAGTTGACTATTCCACTTACAACCGCATAGACAGATGGTGTAGTTGCAACCGCAAACATGAGAACAGCCGGACCTATGACATTGAACGGCCTCGTTCTCTTTCTAGAAATCCAATAGATGAGATAGACGAGTAGAAGGTCCATAGGCATCAGCAGAATAACAATCCATGAAAATATGACAATACCCTCAGTGAGTGGGTACTCTGACTCTGGCAATATGAAACTGACAAAAGGAAGTGCTATCGCATAAACAAAGAACACCCACACTAACCGTTTAGCATTTGCAAGATTCGAGGCGTTATTCGATTCTACTGAATCCAACTTCATCATCTACTAGTCGCTCTCCATGCGTTAAAAATCTCTCCTTGATACTCTCAAAGATATGGGTAAATTTCTTTCAGAATAATGTTGGTGCAGGGCTAGATTGGAGTACGGTGGCGTTCGTTTCTGTAGAATCGCGTTGACATGAAGAATTATGAGTTGTTCAATCAATTGGATTACTCAGTCTATGTTTACCGGGGGACGAAGCAGTGAGTGAAGCAACCTCTGAAAACAGCACTGTTTTTTCAGCTATGGTTTTGGTCATGGGTATAGTCGCCTTAATTCTACCATTCGCATTTCGAGTAGACGTTGGTCCTGGACCTGACTCTATTCGAGCAATGACTTGGGACTACATCGAGTCCTCTTGGTATTCGGGATTCAGAATTTGGAACCCATTAGAAACACTTCCGTACACATTTCTCCGTCTTGTATTTGCACTGTATCTGGCTAGACTCTGTGTGGGACATGCTACTTCAAGAAGAACAATCCTGATTGGTATTCTTGCTGAGCTACAGCCATTTGCCGTGTCCGCTCCCCTCGTTTACTTCATTGATTGGTCTGGGGATCCATTAATTCCTCTCTATATTCCGTTACCTATCATGTTCATCTTTGGGTTTACCCTTATTCTTATCTTCACGCGCAGGAATAAGAATGATTGAAACCTTGTGGTTAGAAAACAATTTTGCATGATCCCTAATCACTATCAAACTCAACGCATCTCACGCCTCCTTTTAGTCCAGCCGCAAAACATCGATTGCAAGATATACATCGAGCTGGTTCTTGTGTCCCTACTTTTGCTTCTTCATTCCAACGATACAGGAGCGCTGGTTCACTGATTAGTGGACGACTCAGCTGAATCACATCAAAAGCTGCAGCTGGGTCTCCATCTCCTGATAGTAATCTGACTACAGTTTCTCGAGACCGTATACCTCCCACCAACCCGAATAAGAGACCACTGTCATGCGCAACTGAACGAGCAACCATCGCGTCATTCAAGAAGTATGTGTCCTCAATGTCCTTCGGTTTTCGAGTTGGACGTGGGCCGCTGAAGATTACACAATATGCCCCTGCTTCCGCCAGTTTCTTCGTCAGCTCACCTACTTCTTCAGGTCTGACAATGTCAGAGCTTGAGTCCACCTTCACTTGGACTGGAATACTTACTGTATCCTTGATTGTCCGTACAGCATCCACCATTGCTTTACAGCGTCCCTTGATTGATGTCCCTGTGTACGGATCGCTCGCCGGGCGATGATTATACAATGGATCAAAGAATTGCCAAAGACCGTAGTGGTGAGCTCCGTGAAGCTCAATCACATCAAATCCCGCTTCTTCTGCTCGTTTCGCCGCATCTGCATAAGCCTGCGTGACTCTTTCAATGTGGTCCACTGTCATGGCTTTTACCTGAACAGTTTCCCCCTTCAAGCCCGGAACCCCCATATCACTGGGTCCGAATATATCATTGCCAGAATATTTTGGTAGACTCTTACACCCACAATGGACCAATTGAGCTGCGGCCAAACCACCTGAAGAATGAATAATCCCCGCCAGTCTTCTTAGACCTTTAACATCCTGAGGCTTCGAATTAGAGATCATACGTCTGACTGACTGTCCCTCATACATCACATATTGAAAACCAGTCACTACTATGCCTGCTCTAATCTTGCTATACGTTTCAAGGAGTGTGTTTCCGCATGTTCCACCTTCTTCAGCCAGTCCCATCCATGTGGCAGCTCGCATAATTCGGCTGGAAGCAATCACGCCATTTGGCAGTTCTAGTTTCTTAAGCGCGGTACTCTCCCACGTTTCTTGGTCCACCATTGAATCAACTCACATCTCAATCTTCTACGGTCGAGAAGTCCGTCTTCCCGCCTTATTTCATCCGCGTATATAGGCTTGATGTGATAAAATAAGAAATAGTTGTGGACTGGGCAGGATTTGAAATCTACTCCTCCAAATGTATCTTATTCTTTTGAGAGAATTATAACCTTAATTTGAGGCCAATAAGCTAATCCATCTGCTTCAATCCTTTCTCCAAACCTCTCCCAAAGGTCTTCAAATTTGATTGCTCTTATGTTGAAAGTTGAGAAAATTCGAGGTGCTTCCTCACAAGCAAATCTAAGTTCCTCCCTTGCTTGTTTTGCTGTCATTTTCCTTCTAAGTTTAAACTTCAACGTTTCAATTGGATGAATACCAATATCTTCAAACAATTGCAGATAATCCTCCTGATTTCTGAAGACCGCATTCAAACCAATCGTGCTCCAAATTTCCTTAGCAAGCACCTCTTCGGGAGTTTTCCCATATTCTACCAGACTAATCTGGATCAAGGCGTCACGCTTTGTTATACGCTCAATCTCAGAGAATGCTTGCTGAACCCCTCTCCACCCGGAGGTCATATTCAGGTCTTCTAGACCAAGGAAATTGACAACCATGTTACATGAAGATGCTTTCAGTGGAATTCTTGTTGCATCAGACAGCAAATAGTGGAAATTCAACCATACGCTCTGCATGTGTTTTTTGGAGTTTTTGAATCGTTCCCATGTTTCAACATCATTCCTCAGGCCTATTCCGAGCAACCTACTCTTCGGAAATCTGATTGCCATCTCTGCTGAGAGAAACCCATGACCGGACAGGAAATCGAGAATGGTCCCGCCCTCAAGGAGTGTAAGTTGTTTCATCTTTTCAGCTATCTTACTTCTTATATTGCCAAATTCAACGAATGCCTGTTCGTACTCCCTATCTGTGAAATATCTAAAACTCAAAACAGACTTCCCGTGAATAAAATGGTCCATATACTGATGAAACTTGTGCCATAAGTGGATAGAGGTAATGAGTCCGGGTCGATTTGGCCCTTTACCTTTGGAGGATTATTTTAATATGTCTTCAAATCAAAGGACGAACCGGAGTTTCGAGAATTGTTATTCAATCAATCTAAAAAGAGAATCGTGGGAATTATAGCTGTACTTGTTCTGGGAGGAATCATCATTGTCGGGTTTTCCGTTGCATTAAATCCTCCTACCAGCAACATACCAGAGCCAGATTTCTATTACTCCAATTTGAACGACCTATTCCGATACTACAATGAAACTGGAGGCGGTGCTGTAACTAACTTTCTAGAGTTTGATCTCTCATTTGATAATTTCCAAGATGGAAGTGCATTCCTGAGATTGACCCGCGCCACAATCACAGTATGGGTGGCTGATATAACAACTCATCAACCAAACACCTCTCTGATGCAATACGATCCATTTGGATCTACGGTTCGTTGCAATCCCTCAAGAAGCCAGAATCAGTTGGATATTATTGACAACAACGTCACTGATGGAGAATGGTGCGCCACTGGAACATGCATCGTTGTACTTAGAACAAATGAGTTGTTCCCGAATAATGCCATTCTTATTGACTATGGCTTTATGTTGAGCAATAATATAGCCAGAGAAATGGGTGGACATCAGTTCCTTGTCAAGGTTCAAGCTGATATCACATACAATGCACTCTATTTAGGAGGAATCTTGAATCTTCATTATCAAAATGCAAGCTATAATTGGACATTGGGTGAAGATTACCCTATCTACATGTTACCGGTTGACTCTATATGAATCAAAATAGTGGCGGACCGGGCGAGATTCGATATTTTGTGCTGGACGCCAGCATCCACGTTTTATTTAGCAAAGCCCCCTCTGCTACTATGGTTTCATTTGCGTTTCGTCCCAAACCAGATGGAACCGCTGAAAAGCCACAGCAGTCCAAGTGAGCCATAGGAGTGGGACAATCACAGTCAAGACATAGCTAATTGGTCCATAAGATATGGGGCTCAATGGAGTATATCCCCAATAGATCACCAATAGAATAATTGCGAGAACGCATATGGCAGACACACCTCTTCTAAACCACTTGCCGATTCTTGGTTCTTTTCTCTCAGAGTATGGAGGAAGGACAATGGATCCTCGATACCCAGCAATAAGCAGCAGAGCCAGAAAACCAACTACTGTGACGCTCTGAAAGAGGAATGTCTGTGCGTAGGTTTGACTCTTCTCTTCCCATAGAGGACCTAAATCTTCCTCTCCAATAATAGCCTCCCAATAATGCAGCAACTCTGTTACAAAAGCCGCGCCTCGGTCACCATTTGTTAATACTATAATCGCGTCTCCAGTTTCAGGTGCGAACCGATAGGCACCATGATACCCCCAATTATCACCACCATGGCCTAATGTGAGCACTCCATTGCTGAGTACCTTGTAGTTGAAGCCGAGAGTCCAACCCCAAGTTTCACCCCATTGTGGGGTGTACATCGCTACCATATTGGATGAGTTGACGATTGATTGGCCATCAAGAAGATAGTTGACCCATTTTGCCATATCCTCGATTGTTGAGTAATGTCCGGCTGCGGATTTCATTGCAGGATATGTCCGAACAGTTGGGAGAAGCATGTTGCTATATCCCACAGCAAGGCGATCCTCAATAGATGCACTCCACCCGGTCGTAGTATTCAACATATTCAGAGGCTCAAACACCTCTGATCGAAGATACTCATCATAGCTCATTCCGCTGACTTCTTCTATGAGTAACTGAAGAATCCCGAATGCGCCTCCTGAGTAAGAGAAGACACTCCCCGGATCGAAAATCAAACTCACTCCTGATTCAGTCAGTGCATCTTCAATTACAGGTACATCATCCGGGTTGAATACGCCTGAAACACCCTCTAAGGAAATACCGGCTGCATGACATAGCATTCGCCGCACTGTCACTGCTGAGGTGTTGAACTCAGAATCCGGGAACGACCATCTTGTCAGATACCACTCAATAGGCGCATCAAGATGAATCAGTCCCTCTTGTACCAGTTTCATAATGGCAAATGCGCACTGGGTCTTAGACATTGATGCAATTTGAAACATATGCTGTGGTGTCAGTGGCTCGTTCGTAAACAGGTTCGCCTTACCAGCCGTTATGATTTTGGTCTGATTTTCTGAAACGATAGCAATAGCAGCTCCAGGAACAGTGTTTGTATCCAGCAACGCAGAAATCTTAGTTTCCAATTGCCCAACAAAACCGTTCATCGATTCAGAAGGATCCATGTATACTGGTGCATAGAGTGGACGGTAATAGAAGGCACTAATGGCTGTAAAAGGCAATAAGACTGCCAAGGTCAATACTAGGATGGATTTAGTTATGGGCTTGATTTTCATCATCGACCTTTCACCCAGGTTTTTTCAACATGGAATGAGTTACCCGGGTACAATATCTACTTGCGTGAACTGAATATGTCCGAAATCTGCTGGATACTCTAAAAAAGAACTAAAAACCGAAGCAATTGATGCGGATTTGAACCGTTTCCTGTAAGATGATGAAATGGTGGACCGGGCGAGATTCGATTTCTTTAAGTCTTAGCAACTGACATCTCTCTCGTTGTGTATTTGAGATGAGAATGAAGACATACATCCTTCTACCAAGAATGAAACGAGGTTGGCTTCCTGAAGAGTTTCAAGATGATGACGTTAGGTCTGGGGAGTTTCTTGTGGAGTGCTTCATCGAACAATTCACACAACCGGGTGACACTGTCTTCGACCCATTTGCTGGATTCGGTACAACACTCCTTGTCGCTGAAAGAATGAAGCGAATTCCATTTGGTATTGAAGCTGATGAACGACGGTATGAGTATACTCGCTCAAAGCTGACAATGAAGGACAACATCATCCTTGGGGATTCTCGTCAACTAGACACATTTCCTCTACCTGCCATAGACTTTGTGTTCACTTCTCCCATCTTCATGGGGTGCGATGAGACAAAGAATCCGCTTTCAGGCTTCAAAGAAGATGGTAACTACCAAGTGTATCTTGATCAGCTTCAAGACATATTTCGAAAGTTGAGTGAGTTTCTAAACCCGGGGGCCAGGGTGGTTGTTGAGGTCTTCAACCTAGCTCCAAGAGATGGACGACCGATGACCCTCCTGGCTTGGGACATGACTTATGCGATATCTAAGGCACTCAGATTCGAGAAAGAGATTATCGCATGCTGGCAAGGAGTGGATGAAGAAGACACCGGTGAAACCCCTATGGGTGTTGGGTATGACCACCACTACTGTCTTGTTTTTGTAAAAGATTGAGAATGGGAAACCGGGCGTTGATTATTTTAAGAAGTGGGGAATTTCTTAAGGAAGTATTCAAGTCATCATTTGAACAAAAATGAAAGAAACCAAGGAACCGTGGATATATTCAGACGGTCGGCATTATGATTCAATGCTTTCTGTCAGGAACCAGACTGATTCTGGTTTGGAATTCTATCTAAAACAAGCACGGAAATATCAAGGTCCTGTTCTCGAGCTTGCATGTGGGACTGGTAGGATTACAATACCGCTTTCTAAGGAGGTTTCTATTACTGGACTTGATTTTTCAAAGGCAATGTTAGACTCTGCAAGGCTAAAAGCCAAAGAAAAAGAGCTAGATATTGTGTTTATTCAAGGTGATATGACCAATTTCGAACTGAACAAGAAATTCAACCTAATTCTGATGACTGGTATTGCCTTTTCACACTTGGAAACGAGAGAGGATGTAGAGGGCTGTCTGTCTTGCGTGAAACACCACCTTACTGATGATGGTAGATTCATTTTTGATATTCACAATCCTAGCCTTGCGATACTCACAAGAGATCCTTCAGAACAGTTTCCACATGCGAAGTATCCTGATCCTGATGGAAACGGAACTGTCACCATCACTGAGAGCAACAAATACGATAAAGCTACTCAGATCAACAGATTACAGCTGTACTTCAAACTAGGAGAAAGGGAAGAAGCACATCCTGTCAATATGAGAATGTTCTTTCCTCAAGAACTTGATGCGCTACTCCACTATAATGGCTTTGAAGTTGAAACGAAATATGGGGACTACACGAGTCAGCCCTTCAACTCGGACTCAAATGTTCAGATAGTTGTCTGTAGACTTAGATGATCTTGACCAAAGAAGAAATGGTGAACCGAGCGAGCCTCGAGGATTTCAATCACTTTGGCTTTGTGTTTCGCTGTATCTGTTGTGCA
>JBHLRC010000096.1:0-12145 GCA_048882965.1 Candidatus Thorarchaeota archaeon | reverse complement strand
ACAATGTCTGGGATGACGTCCTGAGTTTCAAACCCCCAGAATTTATCGCCCATTCTTCCAAAACCAACCTGGACCTCGTCAACGATACAAACGCCACCAGCATTACGAACGTGTTTGAAAGCTTCTTTGAGATATCCACTGGGAAAAACAATCTGACCACCACACCCCATGAGCGGCTCGCAGATGAAGGCAGCGACACCCTTACTTTTCTCAACTGCCCTCAGGACTTCTTTCGCGTATAACTTTCCAGCATCGCCACCTTTGTACTCGCCTCGATAGGTGTTGGGCATATTGACCACATGAACATGTGGCGGAGCCCCTTCACCACCTGGGCCATCATGTTTGTATGAGCTGATATTAACCAGTTCTGAAGTATTCCCGTGATATGCCCCGTCGATGGCGATGATATCCTTCTGCTTTGTATGAGTTCTAGCCAGCCGCAAGGCAAGTTCATTCGCCTCACTTCCACTGTTGACAAAGAAACAGATACTCAGTTCTCTAGGGAGTTTTTCGGTTAATCGCTTTGCATACTTTACTAGATTTTCGTGAAGATAGCGGGTGTTTGTGTTAAGGGCTGAAGCTTGTTTAGAGAGGGCCCTAACAATGCGCGGATTACTATGACCAACTTGCGGAACATTGTTACGGATGTCTAAATACTCGCGACCAGTTTCATCATAGAGGTATTGCATGAATCCACGAACTATGGTCAGAGGTTTTTGATAAGATACACTCAGTGGGCGGGCGATATACTCAGTCCGAAGTGTCAGAATCTCAGCTTGGCTCAATGCAGGCTCTGGAAAGAGAGAATCAGGTATCTGAAGGATCAGATTTGGATCTGGACAGATACTAAGCCAGACCTCACGTTTACTAGGAGGTGCAACACCAAAGAGGTCTCCCTCTTCATCCATCATGTCCACAATAAGTTGGAAGTGGAGGTGTGGAGGCCATCCACCATTCTCAGGGTACTTCCCAACCTTTCCTAGTTGTTCGCCCTTCTTCACTGGTTTACCGTTAGACAAACCATTGAGTGATTCACGACTCAGGTGACTGTAGAGAATGTAGAACTTCGGACCATCTGGTGAAGTCTTATGCTCAACCACAATTGTGGGACCGTTGTCAAGGGGCTTTGCATTATCTTGAAAGCTATGAATAACACCATCAGCTACTGAGAGGACAGGAGTACCACTTTCGACAAACAAGTCGATTGCCAGGTGAATGGTCCGGTTCTCGTTTCCAAGGGATAGATATTGTTCGCCACTATAGATTAGGCGGGGTTCATTATAACGCCCAATAGCAATAGTGGCACCAGCAGCTTCGAGCCTCTCACTGATAAGATTCCCAAAACTGAGATGATTACCAAGTTGAAGAGGAGATGACACATCTGTACTCCCAACACTGAGGTCAACCACAATACTATTCGTGTGGTCAAGTTGTGTGCCAATAGGACTGGAAAAGGCTCCTGGGTTCTTTTTCAACCATTTTTTAACACGCAAAGAATCTGGACAGGGTTCCATTCCTAATGCTTCACGAAAACAGTAGAGGACATACCGTGGGTGGATTTCTGAGAGTAGAGAAAGTGCCTTCCATGCTCTGTCTTCACTAATAATCAGGTATTCATTATCAGGTTCAAGCTTTTTCTGGTAAGCTGCAATACAAACGCTTGTGGCTAGTCTAGTGCAAATCAGAGGGAAAAGGACCTCGAGCTCTACCTCAGTTAAGGGAAAGACTGAATGATATCCGGTGACTATCCTTTGTCCAGTCCCAATTGGATCATCCTTGTCGAGTATCGCATAGGCGATAGCAATAGCCAGCTCATTAATGGTGTGAGAGTGGACCATATCTCCAAAGTCAAGAATACCAAAGGAACGATTTTCATCATGGGGATGATTGATCACCACATTATCATCATTGGCATCATTGTGAATGACACTTGTTCGAAGCTCACCCATTCGTGGAACAACCAACGTTTCGAACATGATTAGAAAGCGATCAACAATTTTTTGCTTCTCAGAATTGGAAACGAGCTTCTTGAACTTAGGAATTATTGAGCCAGCATTCTTCAAATCCCAGTAAAATTCTCGATGAGTTGCAGGGTCATCGAAATCAGCGAAACTTGTGCTTAGAGTTCCTATGAACTTCCCAAAGTCCTCGAGTAAATCAGGAGAATGGGGATTAACAGAAGACATGACTCTTCCATGGAGGTAAGAAACCAGCCTAACATAGTGTGAACTCCCTTCCGGAGTTTCTACTTGTGCTATCTCCTCGCCTGAAACGGTTTTCTGTATGCGAGGGGATACATGGAATGTGAATCTATCTGCAATGTGATGCATGGCATGATTTTGGAAGTCTAGAGTTTCTTTCTTCTCAGAATCTGCAGAAATCTTTAGGACATACTCCTCACCACTCGGAGTCATAAGATGGAAATTTTGATCCCGCTCGCTGGGCAATTCTTTGAAATTACCAGAAAGACCATAGAATGACTGTGTGATTGAACGAGCTTGTTCAATGTTGAACTTTGGTCTTTCCCGATCTCTAACGTCCACAGATATAGTCACCTTGGGATAATAACAGGAAGCGCATTCTATGCCATAAATGTAAGCGTTTTTCAACTATAGACTTTAACGAATTTCTCCAAATCACGTATGTAATCATCCATGGGAATCTCCCAGTGACCTGTTTCCTCATTGTGAAGTTGATTTTCTAAGGTATAAGGATGAGTTCAAACTCTAACCATCATGTGTGAGTCTTCGTAGCTCTTGGGTTTCCAGAAAATTACCCATGACAAACATGGTCAAAGTCCTATCAACCGCAGGCAATTCTCGAAGGAAGTCTACAATGAATCGGTTCATCTCTTCAACATCCTTTGTACGAACTTTTAGAAATACATCATACTGCCCACTCAAGACAAAGACTTCCTGCACGAAGGGATGCTTTGCAATCTCTTGACAGAACTCCTTCTGTGACAGCAAGTCAGGCTCACCCGGTACTCGGTATCGTATTGTTACGAAAATCAGAGCAAGTGTTGGACGATTAAGCAGGACAGGGTCGAGAATTGCACTATATTGTTTGATAACCCCATCTTCCTCTAATGCTTTAATTCTAGCATGCACTGTTGAGATACCTTTCCCAACTCTTTCAGATATCTTTTGAACTCCAAGCTTACAATCTTCTTGAAGTAGCTCGAGAATCTTGAGATTTGTGTCATCTATTGCAGATTTGCTGGTTTTAGACATTATATCACATTCCGAAAAGTATTCGGCATGATGTCCATTTCATCGAAATTCTTGATAAATATTATTCATTATTGAGTGAGATGTTCAAATAGTAAGAAATGCGTTTCTCATCAAGATGCAAATTTCTTTCAGAGACCATAGATCGCTTCGAATAAAATTGGGGAAAAATGTAACGAATTATGTTAAAACCAAAATTAGCCGAAAAGATTTCACATGGTATCCGATAAGAGTTAATACCTTCATGCATTAGTCTAACTTTTCTGTGGTTGATTTGGAGTACGGACACTTCTCAGAAGACAACAAGGAGTATGTCATTACTAGACCAGATACTCCAACACCCTGGATCAACTACCTCGGAAATAGTGAATACTGCGCGATGATCTCGAATACAGCTGGAGGATACAGCTTTCATTTAGACCCGAGAAATAGGCGAATCACACGCTATCGATACAACAATATGCCAACCGATAGACCTGGTAGGTATATCTACATCCGGGACAGCAATACTGGAGAATACTGGTCCCCCACCTGGCAACCAACTCTTTCCAAGCTCGATAGTTATGAGTGTAGGCATGGTCTTGGTTATACGACATTCTCATCCTCCATATCAGATATTGAAACCAAAGTAACCTATTTTGTACCTCCAGATAACAATTTGGAGATCTGGAAAATTACACTCAAGAACACATCATTGTCCCAAGATAGGTGGCTCAAGGTATTTTCCTACTGCGAGTTCTGTTTGTGGGAGGCTCCTCGGGATCAAAATGATTTGCAATCAAGCCAGTTTCTCGGGATCTCGCGCTTCAACAACAATGCGATCTTGTATCATTTCTTCGACGAAAGTACAGGTTACGCATTATTCACTTCGAATCAGAAGATTGAGAGCTATGATTGTAATAGAGAGTCCTTCATCGGGAAATATCGTGATGAATCGAATCCAGAAGCTGTGGAGATTGGAGAGTGCTTTAGATCAGAAGCAGTGGGTGGAAATCCAATCGCAGCAACATGTTGTTCAGTCTACCTGAAACCAATGGAGTCAAAGACCATAATATTCGTGCTAGGAGTGACTCAAGACAAGTCAGAACTAAAGAGCTTAATTCGAGAGTTCACCGATGATAAGAAAGTAGACCAAGAGTTCCAGAAACTAAGAAAGCATTGGGAGTCTTTTCTCAACAAAATGAAGGTCAAGACAGAGGATCCTGATTTTGATGCAATGGTGAATGTCTGGAATCAATATCAATGCCGAATTACGTTTGATTGGTCGAGATATGTTTCGTTCTACGAAACAGGAATTGGAAGAGGAATGGGTTTCAGAGATTGTAGCCAAGATGTACTGGGTGTGGTTCGAGCATTTCCTTCCAGAGTCAGGCAACGAATCATTGACCTCGCAAAGAACCAATTTGAAAACGGTCGGGTCTATCACATATACTTCCCACTGACAGGGGAGGGTGGATTCCCGTATTATGTGAAGGAAGACATGCCATTCTTTAGTGATGATCATTTATGGCTGATGCCAGCTGTAACGGAATATATCAAAGAAACAGGGGATTCCAGTATTCTTGATGAGAAAGTGAAGTTTGTTGATGGTCCGCCTGCGACCATCTATGAACACATGCAGAGGTCTATTGAATTTACGAGGAGCATGATGGGGAACCACGGTTTCCCTCTTCTTGGAACTGCTGATTGGAATGACCCATTAAGTATCCCCGGACCAAATAATGCAGCTGAGAGTGTATTTGCTGCAATGCTTCTTCACAAATCACTCATTGAATTATCGGATGTGAGTGGTCAAACAGGAAGAAAAAATGAATCCAGAACATATAGAGAATTGGCAAGTAAGACCAGAGATCATCTAAACAAAGTAGCATGGGATGGTGATTGGTTCATTCGGGCATTCGATGACTCTGGCAATCCACTTGGAAGCAAGAAATGCAAGGAAGGAAAGATCTACCTTAATGCACAATCATGGTCTATTCTTAGTGGTGTGGCTTCACACGAAAGAGGTGTCAAATCCATGGATGCTGTCAAGAAGTATCTTGACACGAAGTATGGATTGATTCTTCTGAGTCCTGCGTATTCAAGATACTATAAAGAGATTGGAGCTTTATCGAGTTATGCACCTGGCCTAAAAGAGAACGCATCAATCTGGAGTCATGCAAATGCGTGGGCAATCGTTGCAGAATGCATTCTTGGAAGAGGTGACCAAGCATACGAGTACTACAAGAAACTTGCACCACCAACAAAGAATGGAATGGCTTCAATTCACCAAGCTGAACCGTATGTCTATGCTCAGACCATTGCTGGGATTGATCATCAGGCGTTTGGTATGGCAAGGCAGTCGTGGCTTACTGGTACAGCTGCATGGATGATGAATGCAGCTACCAATTGGATTTTTGGTGTCAAACCGCAGTATCAAGGATTGCTTGTCGATCCATGTGTACCAACTTCGTGGAGAAAGTTCAAGATGACTCGTCATTTTAGGAGCACAATCTATGATATCGTGTTCTCTAATCCTCAAGGAGTTTCAAAGGGCATTGAAGCTATTCACGTCGATGGCCAACCACTCGAAACTAATCTAATCCCAGCGTTTTCTGATGGCAAAACGCATAAGGTATCAATCAAAATGGGCTAATCATTATACAAAAAGAGAGATGATGGGGAAGGAAGAAGATGGAACAAAACACTAATCCTGCGGTGAATAAAGAGGACTCAAACGCTCCTGAAGAGGAAATGCCTCCATCCACTGACTTTCTATCAAAACTGAAAGAATTGCTATTCAGCTCTTTCGCAAAATTTGTGGCGAGAAAAGCTGTGTTCTACATTGTTGTAATTTTCTTTTCAGTTTCGCTGGTGTTTTTTGTTATTGAAGCCATGCCTGGTGATCCTGTCGCTGTGATGCTTGCTAGCGGAAACCCTCCACCGGGAGCAGATATCAATGCCTTGGCCGAAATTATGAGGGAATATTTTGGTCTGGACAAACCAGTCCTGGAACGGTATGTCATTTACTTGTGGAATTTTTTCAGTGGTAATTTGGGGCAATCATACCACTTTTTCCCCGTAGACGCTTCGACAATCATCCTTTACTATTTGCCATATACGCTATCCTTGGCAATTCCCGTGCTATTTGTTAGCTTCTTCTTGGGAAACTGGATAGGAGCCAGAGCTGCCTACCTTAAGGGCAAGCTAAATGAAACAAGTTACTTTACACTAGTCTTTTGCAACCAATTGCCACCATTCTGGCTTGGATTGGTAGTCATTTTCCTTTATGTATTGATATTCAGAACCATTCCACCAATTGGAGCTGCAACTCAAGGGATGATACCATCCTTGAGTATCAGCTACTTCGTTGACCTTTTAGAACACTGGATTCTGCCTTTCCTGACATTATTAGTTGTGTACATCGGAGCGTGGGCAACCGGAATGAGGTCAATGGTCACTCATGAAATGGATTCCGGTTATGTTCGCTACGGTGAACAGCTAGGTTTCAAAAAAAGGAAATTAATGTCGTACACTCAAAGAAATGCAATCCTGCCACAATTAACTGGTTTAAACATGGTGTTCAACGGTATCATAGGGCAGACACTTGTAATCGAGATTGTCTTCGGCTGGCCGGGTCTTGGGTTGCTACTCTATAACGCAGTTTTCAATTATGATTATCCGTTGATTTTTGGTTGCTTTTTGGTCATTATCATCATTATAGTGGTGGGGAATTTTCTGATTGACATTCTCTATGGATTCATAGATCCACGAATTAGAACAGGACATGGAGGGTAGAATATGTGGGAGCTATTGTTGAAAAGTCGTAAAGCCATGTTCGGTTTGGTAGTGTTAATCGTATTTATTCTGCTGGGTACATTGGGACCGCTTTTTGTCGGAGACCCATATGCCATGAACTTTAACCTAATGGGTAAGCCACCCAGTCTTGGGCATATTTTGGGTACGACGAGTTACGGGGAGGACGTCTTCTCCCAGCTTTGCCATGCCATTGGTAACTCCCTATTAGTTGGCCTGATTGCTGGTAGTTTAGGCACCCTGATTGCAGTCCTCGTAGGAGCTGTGGGTCCATACAGAGGAGGACTGGCTGACAGGATTTCCAATCTGGTGACCAACCTTGCACTAGTACTCCCTCTGATACCACTCTTCATAATCATCGCGTCAGTTGTACGTGGGTTGAATTTGGTTTTAATTGGAGTGATACTAGCTGTCACGTCTTGGCCGTGGGCTGCAAGGAGTATTCGATCTCAGATGTTAACCCTCAAAGAGAGAGAATTTGTGGATCTTGCTCGAATGTCAGGGGATGGAAGTGTACGGGTAGTTGTGACAGAAATCTTGCCGAATATGTTCGCCTATATAATGATGGTATTTGTGATATTGACCGGGTCATCAATTCTAGCTGAGTCAGCTCTCAGCATGATAGGCGTTTCCACGACCCGCACAATCACTTTGGGGTATATGCTCTATTGGGCTCAGCATGAAACGACTGTACCCTTCTGGTGGAATATCTGGTGGTGGTTTATCCCACCGGGCATTGTGTTGACAATAATACTGACTGCATTTTTCGTCATCCATGCAGGGTTGGATGAAGTTTTCAATCCAAAGTTGCGGAGGATCTGATCTCTCTTGGCGGAACACATTCTTGAAGTTGAAGACCTCAAAGGTTACTATAGGGGTGTGTTTGGTGTCGTTCATGCCGTTGACGGAGTTTCGTTTAGTTTAGGCCGGAATGTAATAATGGGTATTGCAGGAGAATCAGGTGGAGGCAAATCAACGCTTGCTCAACTTGTTTCTGGATCACCACCCCCGCTGCTACACCATGAGAGCGGAAAGATCCTAGTTGATGGGATTGACATATACAACATAAGTCCGGAGCAGCTTAGAACAGAAGTCAAATGCAAGCGGATGTCCTATGTACCTCAAGCCTCAATGGAATCTCTAAATCCAGTCAAAAGGATAAAGGACTTCATCTTCGATGTTGTGGGGCAACGCACCGGCAAAAGAGTTTCCTCAAAGGAACGGAAAAAAGAGATTGTTGAGATGGCTACGAACCATCTCAAAACACTGGGATTGGACGGGACGGTCCTGGACCGCTACCCACACGAACTCAGTGGAGGCATGAAACAAAGGGTTGTGATTGCGATATCAACCCTGTGGAATCCCAAGCTCCTGATAATTGATGAACCAACTTCAGCTCTCGATGTCACCTCACAAAAACGTATGATAAGAGCTCTTCTGAATTTGAAGCATATTGGGATTATTGAAAGCATGCTATACATATCTCATGATTTGACAAGTCTTAGACAACTCTGTGACGAATGCATGGTAATGTATGCAGGAAAAATCGCAGAGATAGGCGATATGGATAGCATAATCGATGACCCTCAACACCCCTATTCACGTCTGCTTACGGCAGCAATCGCATCCTACGACTCGAAAGGAAAAAGGATAGACGAACTCAAGGGGATCCCAGGAGCTCCTCCCGACTTGAGAACACCTCCCACTGGGTGCAGGTTTCATCCGCGATGCCCATATGCTATGGACGTCTGCAAGACTACGGAACCACCTATGGTCATGGCCGAAGATGGGAAGGGAGGAGCATCCTGTTGGTTACTAACTTCAGAGGGTTGATAGAAGTATGGAAAACAAACAGAATACAGTAAACAACGATGTCATCCTTAGATGCAAAGACTTGACCAAGGAATACACATCTGGTCTTGTTAGAACAAAGACGGTTCTAGGTGCGAAGAATGCAACTTTCGATATTAATAGAGGAGAGATTGTTGCTCTTGCAGGTGAGAGTGGTAGTGGAAAATCAACGATTGCCAAGATGATTCTAAGATTGATAGAACCATCTTCGGGTACAATCACTCTCGATGGTAAAGACATCAACTCGTACAACATACGAGAATACTATAGACAAGTACAAGCAGTATTCCAGGATCCATACTCCGCATTCAATCCGTTTTACAAAGTCGATCATGTCATAGACAGAGCGTTTGGTCTCCGCAAAGACCATCCCGATGCCGACGAGAGAAGAGAAATCATCGAATCCACCTTCATGTCTATTGGATTAAATCCTAAGGAAGTATTGGGCAGATACCCCCACGAACTGAGTGGTGGACAAATGCAGAGGTTACTGATTGGAAGGGCACTTCTCATAGGTTCTCAGTTGTTGATAGCGGATGAACCAACCAGCATGATAGATGCGTCCACTCGAGCGGGAGTATTGAACTTACTTCTCAATCTGAAAGATGAAAAAGATCTGTCTGTACTGTTCATAACACATGACATCGGTCAAGCTCAGTACATTTCTGAGAGAGTTCTTATTATGAAAGAAGGAGAGATAGTCGAACAAGGCTCTGTCCATGATGTTTTCACTAAGCCAGAGCATCCCTACACAAAAGAGCTTCTTGCTGCAGTACCGAGTCTGTATGAAAAATGGGATGAGATTGCTTAGGATTTTCAGAAAATTAAGCTGTTTTATGAGAAGGTACTTAGACGAAATTGGTTTCTTGTGCTGGCCTCGTTTTTAACTGTTACAAATTGAAAATCCTGTTGTTATTTCTTGAGCTCTCAATGCGATTCAGTAATTTCACACTTTGCGATTACCAATTTTTTACAGCAATTTGCAACTTCTTCAGCTTTTTTTTCGCCAAAACTCATGTAATTGCTTATGTATTCCATTCTAACAGCTTATTTAATCGCGATAATCCTTAGGAGGAGAAATTCCAAGTGAAAAGAGGAAATAAGGTTGCAACCACGGTGATAATCAGTATCATGGTGGCTGCAATGGTTTTATCCAGTTTCAGTATGAATCCCGTCGTCGCACAGACCACCGTGCCGAGGAACGAAACGGTGTGGGGGGCTGGTTTTGGGATGAACACGGGAAGCTACCAACCCTGGAACATGGGCTCAAACCAAGGCTGGACAACCTACCTGATGTTTGAACCAATGTTCGGGACAAATGTAGCAACAGGAGAGATCATTGGCTGGCTTGGTGATAGCATCGCTTGGCAAGGCAATGATACTATACGGATAACGCTGAGGAGCGATCTCCACTGGACTTCGATAGGTAGTAATCTCGTTTCGAATACTACAGCTATAACAACTGATGATGTAATCTATTCGTTCGAGATTCTGCAGCAAACTGGTCAACTCGGCTCTCTGGTTCAGAGGGTGGGAGATGTCAGCTCAGCTTTCGTAAAGGTGAGTGATACTGTATTAGATGTGAGCATTCTTCCAGCTTATGAGGGGAGTAGCGAGGTCTATCGTCAACTGACTTATGGTTTTCTTATATTCCCAGAAGCAGTTTGGTCAGACATCAATGCAACATATAGTGGCGATCTGTCAACCTTCACCAATGACTGGCAAGACACCGAAATGGTACCAGCCAAATGGAGGGTTGCATCTGGCATGTACCTACCATACTTCCATGATGCTACAAGCACAATTGGTATAATTAACGAGAACTGGTGGGGAGTAGATGACACAGATTTCGGTAGACTTCCCGAACCAAAGTATTTTGGTTATACATCATACTCTAGCAATGATCTTGCGCTTCTCGCCATGGAGGGTGGAGACCTAGACTGGGACGGCAACTATTTAGCAGGACTGACTGAGGTCAAGCAACAGTATCCAAACATAGTGACTTACTTCGATGACTTGCCATACTTCCCAGACAAGTCACCAGTAATGCTTGTTCCAAACCACAAGAACTATCCATTGAATCAGACCTGGCTTCACAAAGCAATGGCTTCTGTGCTGAACTACACTGCGATGAGTGCTGTTTCTAGTGGTTACTTGAAGGATCCAAGCCCTATGCTGATTCCTGCAGATGACGAAGCTGCAAGAGCACTCTTGAATGAAACAATAGAAGCCGAGTACGCAATTAATTACGACGTGGCAAATGCTATTGACATTCTAGAAACATATTGCACCTTTGACGATACGTCTGGCGTCTGGTGGACTAAGGAGGGAGTCACACCTAGTGATCCCATCCAACACTACCCACTCCAAGAATGGAACTTTGAGTCCAACACCACCGCGCCGTATACAATCCTAGACTTCATGGGATGGACAGACGTAAATGCCATGGATCAGGTAGCAGCTCAGGCATTCTCTAGCTTGCTCCACATTAACACTCAAGTGGAGTTCATCAGCGGCTGGGGTACGGTTCAAGTAAGGATGAACAATTTCCAGTTCGACCTTGCTGACATGGTCATGTCTGGTCAGATAAACATGAACATGTACGAGCGCTACTTCCAGATGTTCTCGCCCGAAAGTTCTAGCGCGGGTGGAGGGGTGAATGCTCCCCTAGGCGGTTGGTATGATCAGACATTTGTTGACGACATCGAGCTACTTGATACGTTCCCTGCTGGCTCACCAGAACAGTGGGCTGTTGCGAACGAGATGCAAGAGATTCTTGGTGAAGTCATGCCGGTTATACCTTTGGCGGGACATGCAGACTGGCAAATCTATAGTACAACATACTGGACCAACTGGCCCAACAGCGTGACCAATCCAATGCTTCCAAGCAGCCCATTTGCAGGCACTACACAGAATGCAAACCTGCTTGCCATCGTCTTCGGGTTGGAATCAACTGGAACAACAACACCACCTCCAACAGGAGATAACACTCTTCTCTATGTAGGAATTGGCATTGTTGCTGTAGTAGTTGTTGTGGTCATTGTAGTCTACTTGCGTAGGCCAGAATAAGTGAACATAAGAGAGGTGGTTGTTGATGAGAATCACAACCCCTTCCTTTTTCTTTTTGAAGCTGGCTTAGTTTTTGAAAAAAAAATAGGATTATTCAATGCTTCTTAGAGCATGTTCTATTGACCAGATTGACAGAGGGCGCATGTACATAGAAGCTCGAAAATTAGTTTCCTCAGTCCATGCTTCTGGTGTTCGAAACC
>JBHLRC010000095.1:0-12624 GCA_048882965.1 Candidatus Thorarchaeota archaeon | reverse complement strand
CGAACATAGATTTCCATGAGGTTACCACGATCGAACTCGTTTGTCGCCTTTTCACCAATTGATAACATAGCAGCACTAAGTGCGGCTACGCGTTCCTGTTCTACCTCAGGAAGAGCGGATGAAATCATCAACCCATCAGCAGAAACAAGAGCTGCGCCTTCGACACCAGGCACTGTTTCAAAATCACGAATAGTTTTGTTGATAGTATCCACACGACTGGACATGCTTTCACCCTCTTGTTATCTGAACAAAGGCTAGTCTGTGGCCATTCTATAATAACTTATTGCAGCTCATTCTAGTTTTGATTACTGATACGTGAATGCAGATATTAGACACCAAAATAGTCCCTTACGCTGGATTCTTCATCCTTCTTTCGGCGTTCCTGGTCTCTCCGCTTTTCTTCCGGAGTTTGCTGAGTCCTCCAACCATTATGGTCGCCTCTTTTCCTTCGTAGGTATACCCAACCACCAATCACAACAAGAAAACCCCCACCAAGAAGGGCAAGCATGAGAGTGGGAAACGGTCTGATAAGAATGAAGTCTTCAATTTCAATTCTAAGGGTATCATAGTCAGTTCTATGCGACACAACTAGTATGTTAAATTCCCCCAAATTATTTCTAGTCCAGTCACCGCTTACTGTAACAGAATAATAGCCATTCGTCTGATCAGTGGCAATAAACTGACTATCATTCAACCAAACGTAAACATCCAGAGATTCAATTTCATTCCCGACCAAGTCCGTTAATTTCATGAGAATTATTACTCGGTCACCAGCCCAGATTATTTCCTGATTCAGTGATAATTCACTCAGAGTGATTGATGGCGCAGAACTCCATGCTATTGCATTTTCCACAGTCATGTTCCGATTTATTCCCGTGGGATTTGTCGTTGTGAGTGCAACCTTACCAGAACCCACAGTCCCAGCAATGATAACCGGATTTTGTCCATCAGTGGCCAAGATTGAGAAGTTGGACCATATATCTGAGAAGTATCCAGTATGGTTCATTGTTGTGCCCAGTGTATTTGGTGATGTCAATAAGGGGTGAAATACATCCTCGATGGTAATCGATGTACCAGAGCCTGAATCAATATATGTGACAGGCCAAGGCAACCAAGACAACGAATCTGAAACCCCGAATATGACTAGTGTACCACCATTCCGTACATAATTGTTGAGAATAGAACTTGATGGTGAGAGATTTGAACTTAAGTCGTCTAATGTATCGGGTTCTATAAGAACAGTGTGTCGAAGAGCAAGCAAATCAATGAAGTCAGTGAAGTTTGTTGACTCATAGTAATCAAAACCAACGCCGAGGGATGTGAGCGTTGAGGGGAGGTAGGATGACACACCAAGTGCAGCTATATCACTAACACCACCATCAGGTGTGTGTGTATCAAAAGAGGTTCCTGTTGGGTCTTCAGCTGTGATATGAGGTGATGTGCTGGGTTCATACAAGCGGACTGATGGATCACCAAAGAGAATTTGCTGATTTGCATAGTCACGTGGATCTCTGTCAGGCAACGGGTCTGAGTAATCAGATGAGGTTAGCTTGAGGCCATATGAGAGAGCTTCTCCAATAGTAGAACCTTCACTCAACTTCTGTGCAAGAAGTACCGAAAGCATCCCAGCTGGTTGGAAATAGACAGTTCGTGGAGATGCGGTGACAGCTACTGCGCCATGTTCCATTAGCATCGTCGGCATCTCTGTACCACCTAACAAGCAAGCAGTCAATATAACAATTGGACTGCCAATGTTATCTAGAGCGGCATCCAGCTCATGTGTGGACTTCACTATGTGGTTTGTAACCTCTGGAAAGGCAACAGGATTGACAAGACTATTGGCATCGGATGGACTTTCTCGGACTGATAAACTGTCTTCAAATCCATAAGGTGCATCTGTTGTCCTCAATGAGAAATAACCAACTCCATTAGGCCTATCTGGAGGGTCTCTGGGGAGCTCTGTCAATGTGCCATGAGTACTGAGAGTCCAGAGAGCAACCTGTGAATCAAGAACGCTAAAGACTTCATTCTGACCAACATGACTCTCTATAGAAAAGCCCGCACCTTCAAGAGCGTCAGTTGTGTTCTCAATCTGATACAAAAGGTAGTAGTCGTAGTTGTTGTCCACAAAGGTAGCACCATCTGTGTATGCATACATACTGACAAGAGCTGTGTCTGCTTGTTCAGCACCGATAGAAAGGAACCGGTGTAATAAACCTCTATTGATGAAGACTGATGCCATCTCAGCAGAGGCTGCAGGAATTCTTCCCGGATTAAAATGAGACTGGAGAGATCTGTCAAAGCTCAGGGGAATAAGTGAAGCAGGAGAAATCACAACTACAGGTTGAGGGTCTGTGGAGTTGTATCCTCCCCTTGATGTGAGAAATGATTCGAAAGTAGTTTCAGACTTCATCATAGAGAACTTGTTTGGTATTCGCTCATCATACCATCCATTTTCTGCACGATTCTCATATTTAGCGATAACATAGATGTTGTTAATCTCTGGACCAATCAAATAAGGAGCCCATGTTTCCTGAGCCCGAGTTATCATCTCATTTGTACTCCCACAGAGCGAGTAAACAGGACTACCATGTGCCGCTGCAGAGAACGCTGCAGGAGCAAAAAACTCGTTTCGATCTCCTGCAGGAACTGTCACAACTAGATCCTGAGAGCCTGACAATGATTCAATCATATTTGACATTGTCGAGTAATTCTGAGTGTTATTGAGAAGCCCATAAACGCTCAGCAATCCTGGAAGTGATGCATCTTGAAGGCTGACGGGGTCTACAAGATAGAGGTCAGTTACGCCTAAACGTGTGAGCGCCCAATCAGTTTCTGTAGGAACAGCATCTTCGTATACATAGAGCAAAGGAGCGTTGAGAAGGGATGCTAATACTGCGGCATTTGCTGCAGATTCCAAATAATACTGGTAATCAGCAGGGAGCTGAGAAATACTCCAGGATAGGTCGATGTTGTTTTGCTCTTCGTTGGCGTCCAACCATGCAGCAATTATGCTCCAATCACCAGCCATAGGATAAGGAAGTTCAATGGTTTCGTGTCCCGGACTTGAGAGGATACTCCCCGCAGGAGCCCACATGACAAGTCGACCAGTGGGATCAATGAGAGCGAGATTAAGATCCGTGGCTTGATTATCCCAGTTCAGCGAAACGTTCAACCATTTTGCGTTAGAAGGCACAGTTACAGGCTGTGTATAGCCGGGATGTGAAATTACCTCATTGTCCATAGTAGTTGTACCTGAAGTGTCACGAGTGATGTTCATAGTCCACAAGCCATCTACAGATTTTGGTAACCAAAAGTTGAGGGGTACAGGAGATTGAACATATCCTACTAGTCTAGAGAAATACATTTGATTATAGACAGAATAGTCGACGACCTCACCATTAGGATCTATGAGCTCATGGGTAAGAATCTCACTCCCAGTCCAATTAAAATGCCCCTCAATCCAGCCAGCCCAAGTGGGGGGAGTGAAGCTAATACTTGAGGGGGATCCATATGTTACAGAACCACCGAATTCCATTAACTCAGATGCTTGATTTTGAAATGTATGAGTAGCACTACCTGTAATGACTGTTGGTGTGGTAAAATCCTCTTTTACAATTGAAACAACAGCAATTGGACTTGAACTCCATTCTGATACCGCTAGTTGTGCTGCAATTGAAGTTGCTGATGAGCCGGTAATTCTGGGATATATCTTTGCTCCAAGTTCATATTGAAGATTGGACAAATATGCTTCTGAAAAGTCTCCCACAGCAATAGCCTGCGTAATGCCACCATCATAGCTAAGATAATTTTTCCAATCCTCTATCAGCCAGGATTCGCTTTGAGACCCCTTACTGTAAATAAGTGGAGATATGTATTGAGTACCATTGGAATAGAATAGAGATGTTGGCACAGTCGCCATATATGCAAACTCATCAACAAGGGAGTTTGAGTCTGGTGCAACGAATGCAATCCTCCGGAGGGGGATTTGATTAGTGGGAACCCCGCTTTCAATATGACCAACTGGTTTTTTCTCAACATCTGAACTAAATGATCCTGTTATGAGAAGCGAGCTACTTGTAAATAGCAAGATGATAAGAATAGGAATGAGATATTTTCTAGAATTGGCCATACAGGAAGCACTCCAATAGAACTCATCATGATTGAGAATTCAATGTAAATAGAGTTTTCCTGTGGAAAGCCGCTACTAAGAGTAGGTGATTCCAAAGAATACTACTCACTCTTGAAAGTCCAAAAGGTCCTCATCAAAATCATCATCGTCGTCTGAAGATTCGGTCTCTTCAGGAATCGCATCAAGGAGATCATCGATGACCCTTCTTAAACGTCGACGGGTACTCTTAGGAACATCCCACATTTTCTGTTCTGCACGCTCAAGTACTTCTCGAGCAATGTCAAAGATTTCCGATTCGTAGTAGTTTTGAGCAGCTTCAACTAAGAGCTCAGCAGCTTTCTTCTGATTGCCATTAGTTTCTGCTATATCGCCTAATAGAGAACATGCATCTGCTATCCCTGATTTATCATCAATCTCACGGTAGACTTTCAGTGCCTTCTTGATAGTAGTATCAGCAGTAGTCCACTCCTCTTTATCTACATAAGCAGCACCCATGTCCATGATGACACTGGCTACACCCTGCTGGTTCTCTAATTTTGAGTATGAACGTTGAGCCTTCTTGAAGTGTTTCATTGCTGTGTCAAAGCTTCCTTGGCCTAGACTTGCGAGAGCAAGTCCATAGATTGCGTCAGCTGCACCACTATCGTTATCTGATTTTTCAAACATTTTTCTTGCAGATTCGAGGGTTGTTATTGCCTCATCCCAGTGTTCAAGGTTGATTTGAGCAACACCGAGATTGTACATAGTGTCACAGATGCCTGTTTCATCTTTTAGTTCCTTGTAGATTTTCAGCGAGTCTTCAAAGCATTTGTGAGCTTCATCAAATTCCGCGACAGCCATGTATATGTTGCCAACAGCATTGAACATCTTTGCAGCAGTATCCTTCTCTCCAGCCTCCAAAGCAGCTGCAGCTTGCTCTAAGATCTCTGCAGGATCCATGTCATCATTGTCATCACTCATTTGACTCACCTGAAAACAGGAACGGTTGCGGGCTATATCGCTTTTGATTCTTTCTGAACAGCGCAATATATGGAAGCGCCTGTGTGGAATGAGTTTGCAAATGAAAATTGGTAAATAGCTTATCTAGCGGGGCATCAGTAAAACAGGATTCTCAAGAAGTGGGCGTACAGCCTCTTTCACAACAAACTGCTCATCACCGACTTGGACTTCCAAAAGCTTCCTGAGCTCGAATCTTCGAAGGTAACCAACGGCTTGCTCACGTTCAATTCGTAAGTCCTTCATCATCTTACTAAGACCCTTCTTATCACCGCTATACTTAGCAAATTTCCCAAATACTGAACTCCACTGCATCATCACAAGATAGAGAAGAGTTCTCAACATGCTATCTACATTTTCACCAGTCTTGGCTGAAACCGGAAAGACTGGCAGACCAGCTAAAAATCGGAGATTTTTTCTTAGTTGGTCAATTGGGCGCGATTCTGACAAATCCTGCTTATTCGCTGCGACAACACAGGGCACTCCTGGAAGGAAAAAGGCAATCTCTCTAAAGAAGAGCTTTGCACGAGCATCCGACTCGGGATCAACCGAATCAACAACAAAGATGATTCCATCTGCGCCTTCACTCAGAATCTTTCGCATCGTCCGAAAACGAAGTAGTCCTGGTGTCCCAAACATGAAGACACTCATTCCATCCACATTAGCAAGACCATGATCCATTGCAATTGTGGTTCCTCTACGCTCCACATTGATACATGCACCGTTGGTGATGTGGTGAATCATCTGGCTCTTACCAGCCTCGTAGGGTCCTGTCACGACTATCTTCATGTAACCACCTATTCCTGATACCAAATCAGTGTGTTTCAGATATTCTGATGCTCATTATAAGGTTTGTAGTGCTATTATTGGTTTAATGTCTGCAAGCGCCACACTTCAATAAAATCTGTCATTTCTTCAAATAGAGTGAATTCTAAATGAAAAGCGAACCAAACAAGTGATGAGACCGGCTGTTTGCAGCAGCAGTCCTCAAACTTAGGTCCCAAACGGGTTTCCGTAATTATCATGGGAACTCGGTCTCGATAAACTGAACATCTTGTGAAAGACTTGCACAAGGTGATCCTTTTGCTTTCATGACTTTGCCAACAGGCCAACAGGGGAGCTTCTTCCTTGCAAGGAAGTTTCGAAACTCATCCGCCTTACTTGAATCCAAGAACACAAGCATTCCACCTGCGGTTTCGGCACCAAATCCCGTAGAGAGTTTATGTCCAAAAAACTCTGCAAGTTGTAGTGTTCCACGAATTACAGGGATTTGGTCAATAACCACGTCAACTCGACTGAGAGAGCTGACATTTCCGGCATGACCAAGTAGACCAAAACCTGTCACATCAGTAGCAGCATTGACTCCGACTTCATGCATTGCTTGAGCCACCTCAAGATTGCTGAATGTCATCAGTCGAACTGAAACATCTTGCATTTTCTTCAGGTCTGACTCCTTGAATTCGGACAAGAGCGCATCTCGTTTCTCATCCTTGAGGTCTCTATACGATCTCATCGCTGGTTGAATACCCAATGGTTTGGTCAGAAGAACTACATCACCAGGTTTTGCACCATGTGAATAGATAATATCACGAGGGTGTGCAGTACCCAGAGCAATTCCTCCGAAGACCGGAACAGGGTTCGTGATAGTCTGACCACCAGCGAGTTTTGCATCATGTCTTTCCATGAAATTCTTCATACCCTTGAGAACACCAACAACAATCTCCTCGGGTAAATCCTTGGGATAGCCAAGAAATGCTTGAAGTGATAGAAGCTTTGTAGCACCCATCGCAAAGACATCATTGGTAGCATTGCAAGCGACAATCTCTCCCTGTATCTGAGGGTCATCATGTATTGGTGTGAAGATATCCACATTCTCTACAATAGCCACATCATCGTTGACAATACGGACCACGGCATCGTCACCAATCTCCTCGGTCGTGCATTCTCCCAGAGGAAGTAGATTAGCTGTTTGTAGAAGGTGAGTGAGATCATCCTGTTTGACCTTGCAGCTTCAGCCATGAGAAGTTACCATTGCAGTCAGTCGTACTTCCGGCACCTGGTGACTCATCCTCCTGTATTTTTTAGGGCAATCCTGCCCAACTACCATCAACAACGCGTAGGTATTAAGATTCTTGGTCAAGCTCACTTCACAAGCCTTATAGCCAGTCTAACGAAGCAGTCCGCCGATATAAGAGAGTGATAAGAGTTGGATATTAAGAAGGTCTCTGAAAACATCCATGAAATACCACTGAGCACTCAACCGGGCATGAAAGTTCCAGTGAAAATTTACGCATCTGATAAATTAGTGCAAAAAATGAGACAGGATGCGACCTTCAAACAAGCCACAAACGCCGCGTGTCTACCAGGAATCTACAAACACAGTATAGTTTTACCTGATGGTCATCAGGGATATGGATTTCCAATAGGTGGTGTCGCTGCAACTGACTATGAGTCTGGAGTCATCTCACCAGGTGGAGTCGGATACGACATCAATTGTGGAGTCAGAGTATTAAGGACTAACCTCGATGAGAAGGATGTTCGTCCAAGAATTAGAGACCTCATTGATCGGCTTTTCGAGGATGTGCCGACTGGAGTAGGAAAACAGGGCAAAATCGACCTTCGAAACCATAAAGGAGTGGATGAAGTACTTACCAATGGAGCAGAATGGGCTGTAGAGCAAGGCTATGGGTGGGAGGAAGATCTAGAGCATCAGGAAGCCAATGGTAAACTCGATATCGCAAGACCTGATGATGTTCCCAATTCAGCAAAGAGCAGAGGGCTCAGACAGAGCGGCACACTAGGTTCAGGGAATCACTTTCTCGAGATTCAAGTTGTTGACGAAATCTATGACCAAGAAGCAGCCAAAATCATGGGATTCACCAGAAAGAATCAGATAATGGTGATGATACATAGTGGCTCAAGAGGACTTGGACATCAAGTGTGCTCAGAATACATCAAGACAATGACTAATGCGATGAGGAAATATAACATTGAGGTTCCAGATCGTGAGCTGTGCTGTGCACCCACAACTTCACCTGAAGGACAAGCGTATCTGGGTGCAATGAGTGCTGCAGCTAACTATGCCTTTGCTAACCGACAAGTGATGATGCACTGGACAAGGGAAGCATTTGGAAAGGTACTAGGTTCATCACCCGAAGACTTGGATATGGGTTTAATCTATGACGTTGCTCATAACATGGGTAAGGTCGAGGAACACGACATCAACGGTAAGAGAACTAAGGTTGTTGTCCATAGGAAAGGTGCGACGCGGGCATTTCCACCTGGTCACCCAGAAGTTCCTATAAAATACCGGGATATCGGGCAGCCAGTCATCATTCCAGGCACTATGGGAACAGCATCATACATTCTAATTGGAAACGAGAAAGGAATGGATCTTACTTGGGGTTCAACTGCGCATGGTGCAGGTCGGTTCATGAGCCGTTCAAAAGCAAAGAAACGATTCTTCGGAAAAGAAGTGCAAAAAGAACTTGCTTCAGAAGGAATCCTAGTCAGAGCAACCAAGGGCATAGTGATTGCTGAAGAAGCTCCTGGTGCATACAAGGACGTTGATGAGGTGGTCAAGGTTTCAGATGCAGTTGGTATAGCAACTAAGGCTGTAAGACTACGACCCATCGGTGTCATCAAGGGGTAATTGTTCAGCCCGTTCATGTGCTGCGATGTCTGCTAGTACTAATGCAATTCCAAATAAAATTACAATGAAACCAACGACAGTGGTAATTCCAGGAATTTGAACAAAGATGAGTGCTGCGAGTATAGCTGCTCCAATTGGTTCTCCTAGAACTGCTGATGACACAACGTAAGCAGGCACCTTGGTCAGTAAGTAGTTGTTAACTGAATGACCTAGAACAGTGGGGAAGATTGCCAAAGCAAGGAAGATTACCACCTCAGTAGGCTCAAAAACGAGTATGTTGAGATTGAATGTCATGCAAATAGGGACAGTTGTAAGTGCTGCAATTAGGTATATTGTTGTAGTGTATACAGTGATTGGCATTTCTTTGGCTATCCTACGACCGCCAATAAAATAGAGTGCAAGAAACAACGCGCCTGAGAGTGCTAGAAGGTCTCCAGCCAACGCTACAAAACCACTTCCACCAAAATCTCCCCATGCAAGAAAAACAGCACCAATCAATGCAATGAGAATTCCTGCCCAAGACCGTCTTCGTAAGGCTTCACCAAGAAACAGAGTTGAAAGAATGGCTGTGAAGATGGGTGATGAATCTACCAAAACCACACTCGCAGCTACGGTTGTCATAAAGAGAGATTGGAACCATGTGCAGAAGTGAAGCGACAAGGTTATTCCAATTGCGGCGAGCCAAAACCAGTTTTCTCTTGTGATTATTTGCCTTAGTTTCTTAAAGTCTCCGCGGGCTATTCCTATCGTCGCCATGAAGATTGAACCGTAGAGTGTTCTCCAAAATACTATCACGAAAGGGTGGGATGAACTGAATAGAATAAGAATACTCGCGCTCGATACCATTGAAACTGATAAGAATAACAGGGGTATCACTTGCCGCTTACTACTAGTGGGATCAATAAGCGACTCAGCCATGGTCTACACCTTGACTTGGTGTCCCCCTGAACCACATCCAACACATTTCAAATCTTCCTCAATGACCTCTGCAACCTGTGAGTCACAAACTGGACATTTCTGCACGATAAGATTCTCTAGATTATGCGACAGGAGTTTCTTCTTAACATCTTCAAGTGATTTGTATTGAATTAGTACTTTACAATCAGAACCTCGGACCATCCTAGACAATGACTCAATCTCACCATTATAGAACATCAATACGGGTTTCACGAGCTCAATTGCTAGCATAATCTCCATACCTACACCAAGTGATGGATTTGAAACCTCAGCAAGAAGGCAGTCACACATCCGAACATTGTATACATCTCGCCGGTAAATCTCCTCTGGCTCAGCTGGACCAAGGAATTGAGGAGCAAAAACTGTAAGACCCTGTTCTTCAAGCAGATTCAAAACATGAATACAAAATTCGTCTTTTCGAGACCCTTTATGGATTATTGGAGCTGAAAGATAGACTAACACCATCTCTTTGCACCTTTGGTTGATAGCTGAGTTATTCCTCACTCGTTGACTCAGTTGCTGCGCCAAGTTCGGAGATTGATGGAACTGATCCATCATCAGTAAGAATCTCATATTTTCCAGACCGACCAAGAGACAGCTGAACATTACCCCTCCATTCTTTTGCCCACCCATCTGTGATTCTAATAACTTTCCCTGCAGAAAGGTCTGATCCTTCACCAAATCCCCATAGAGAGAGAATCGTGGATCCAGTATCGTCTGCAACAAGAACCTCTGTGAGTTGAGTTTTCCGTCCGCTTCGTGTACTGACCATCTTTGGAGGAGCAACAGAAACAATTCGAACTATTAGTTCTGTGACATTCTTTCCTGGTTCTACTTCAGATAGCTTCAAGCAGTTTGCCTCTGGTTTGTTGCATCATACTAGCAAATCAGTCTTTCCGCTTGATAGAATTAGTCTTCTTTCTCATCTTCTGCAGATTCAAGCAATCGATCTAGCTCCGCCAGAGTATCTTCGTCCAAAGGTAAATACGAATCGTCATCATCATGGTCATCATTATTCTCTTCAACGACCGTGGCAGTCCCACCAACTGAACGATCTAATGGACCTAGAAATTTTTCCAACTCTATAAGAGACTCAGCATCAATTTCATCAGTTGCTACAGGCTCATGCGCAGGGGGGATAGTTTCGTCACTTCCGATTGCCTGAAGGGCTGTGTCAATCTCATCTTCAGATGCTTGTTCTATTTCTGTTGCTATGATATTATCAAAGTCATCAGTTTCCAAAGCTTCGAAGATGATGTCCTTTGCCATCTTCATTGCGTCAGTATTCTCCTCGATGACAAGTTCGGGGCTAGAATCTTCAATCACGCTTTCGGTATAACCAGGCTCAGTTCCCAATATTGCAGGTGGAGGCTTTTCCTCTACAACTTCTTGTTCTTCAAGAATTGGTTCTTCAACAATCTCAGGTTCTGGTTCAGGTTCTGCTTCAATCTCTATTTGGATCCCTACATCTTCTGCAGCCTCTACTGCTTCAACGGGTAGTTCAATCTCTTGCTCCACTGGAGGCACTTCTACCTCCTCTTCCTCGATCTCTTTCTCTATTTCGTCCTCTTCTTCAATCGCTACTTCTTCTTCCTCAATAATCTCATACTCATCAAGATCCTCAATCACTCTACCTTCTTCATCAACGTAGATTTCCTCATATTCTTCTTCTTCCTCAACCTCTACCTCTTCTTCCTCGATTTCTTCCTCTTCTTCAACATGTTCAGCTTCAGCAATTGCCTCTTCAGTAGCTGCAACCGTGAACTTCAACAACTCAGAAGCGGGGAGGTCTGGAAGAGCAACACCAACGTATTGTGCAGCTGCATTCATGAGGATTCGCAGCATTTCATCTCGACGGTCTTTATCGATAGCAACCATGGGGTATGTAGGAATCCCAAGGATCTTCTGAACTACTTCTGGTTTCATGGCGTTTGGTTTATCCTGTTTGTTAGCCATTGCAAATACAGGTACTTTTGGAGCATCTCGTTTTATTAACTTGAGAATGTCTTTGCTGATTATGACATTCCTCAGGGTGGAGTCACAGACAAGGAAAATGACATCTGCGCCATGGAAGTAAAACCGCCATAATGTTCTAAATCGTTCCTGTCCTGCAAAGTCCCATAGAACTAGTGAATAATTCCCAAAACGGATATTCTCAACTGTTTCGAGGTTCAAAGCTATAGTTGGTACATATTGGAGTGGGGGAGTATCACCTAATAACAGATGGAGAGTCGTTGTCTTACCAACACCGCCTTCTCCGACTAAAGCAATTTTTAGCCGGGTTGTGACTGATGGTTCTATTAACACATCATAGTTTTTGACCGCACCCTCGATCCCCTTTTTCTTGAACTTCTTCCGCAGTGCCTTCAATGCCAGATCTATCTTTTCGTATGTAGTTCCTTCGTCTTCACCCTTATCAGTGACAAAGACAAGAGCAGAATCCTCAATCCAATCCTTTCCCATGAATTTATGATCGCCAATTATTAAAGGCAATTCTTGAACTTGACCATGTTCTGTCCTGAGATCCTCACGTGTGGAGATGAACTCATTCAATGCCTCTTTATCCACCTCCACTGGCCAGTATTGTGTTGATGCGATTACTTGTCGCGTGGAGATGCGAACGAGGAAAGTATTATGGATCACTTCAGTATCACCAAGCTCTGTCAAGTCAATAGCCAAAGTCACTGAGGCGTTTTAGATAGTAAGTTAATCCTTCAGGTATAGATTAAGATGTTCTGTGTGTATATTTTGATATTCTGTGTATCTATTGGCAGTCCAAGAATGAATAAGTTGGAGCGGCGGGTTCGCCGAAGCGAACCTCCCGCATCCGTGGAGCTCGTCCCACAGGATGCATGGCAAAATCAAATTACATGCGCAAGACTTGCCC
>JBHLRC010000094.1:0-12636 GCA_048882965.1 Candidatus Thorarchaeota archaeon | reverse complement strand
ACCAGTATAATGTAACAACAATGACCGTGTATGTGAACTCGGGTAGTTTCAGAGCCAGTGCAGCATATGAGAGAATCAGGTACTATGCTCAATACTGGATGAGAGCCACAGACCTGTATGTGCAACAGATCACACCACCTGCCGCTGAAGCCAGTTATGGACACCAGTTAGCAATATTCTTGGTCATGATCACTTCCGTTATGGCTCCCAGCCCATACATTAGTAAATCATTCGCGGGAGAGAGAGAACAACATACGTTGGAGGCACTACTTGTCGTTCCGATGAGCCGTCTCAGAATTCTGGGGGCGAAACTGGTGGCAGGTCTGGTGTTGACAATGTTCTATTCCACCTTCACAGTGGTTGGAATCCTAGCATACAACTTGCTCGTGTCTGTTCGTGGCGCAGGAAGCATCGGAAGTCAAGTTGAGTTCTATAGCGTCCATCCAGGATCAATACCATTGATTTTCTTCTGTCAGTTCTTGATCCTACTATGTGCCATAGGTATTGGATTAGTAATCTCAACGATGGCAAAAGACCAGGCAACATCAGAGTCAATCAATAACCTTGTGCTCTTGGTACCAACGATGGTCATTGGAATACTCGGATTTGCGGGTAGTCTCAGTCAGCTGAGTGGTATATTTGGATTCTTTGTGATGTTGATACCCTTCAGCCATGCAATCATGTTCCTGAATGGGGTCTTATCACCATCTCCGGACCCGATAAGCCTGGCAATCAACATCCTGTATATGCTTGGATTTACCATTGTCTTCCTCATACTTGGTGCCAAGGCGTTCGAACGAGAAGCAATCATTGCCTAGTGGACTGGCCACTTGGGACGATTTTCAATCCCGGCACGTTCCATGAGTGCTGTACTGTGCTTACGAGCGTTCTCCATGACCTTAGTCTCATCGAGGGTCAGCAGACGCTTATCCTGCATGAGAATACGACCGTTCACAATCACAGTATCTACGTACTCACCACTTCCAGAATAGACAAGGTTTGACACAGGATTGGTGTGTGGTGTCAATCCCAGCTCATGCAGATTTATCAGGATTATATCTGCGAGTTTGCCTGGTTCGAGCGAACCTACCTTGTCATCAATGCCCATAGCCACCGCACCTCCAAGAGTTGCCATCTCAATTGCCTGCTCAGCAGTGACAACTAGGGGGTCGCTCACATAGGACTTGTGAATGAGGGCAGCCAATCGCATCTCGCGAACCAAGTCATATGTGTTGTTTGATGGTCCACCATCACATCCCAGAGAAACTGGAACTCCTTCCTTTAACATCTGAGGAATCTTTGCAAAACCAGAAGCAAGTTTCATGTTACTTGCCGGGCAGTGGCTGATGTTCGTCTTAGTGTCAGCAAGGACCTTCAGTTCTGAGTCATCGAAGTGAATTCCATGAGCAAACACCATTTCTGGTCCAAGGAGGTTATGATCACGGGCGAAGGTGGTCAAGTTAGTCCCAAAGTTCTCTTTGACATACCGGACATCATCGATGACCTCACCAAGATGCATTGTCATCCTTGTCTGCTTATCGCGGGTCCTCTGTGCTACCTCTTTGAAGAGTTCAGAAGTCACAGCACCAAGCGAACGAAGACCATACCATACTTGGATCCGACCGTCTGCTTTCCTATGCCACCTCGAGTACATCTCGTCAGTCTCTTTCAGGCATACCTCAGCATCTTCAACCATACCTGGATACATTATGTCAGCACTATCAGCGTACCCAGTTGAGTCCATGATGATCTTGGATAATGCACCTCTCATCCCAACTCGTTCGACGGACTTCGCAATCCCATCAAATCCATATCTAGAATGAATCATACAATCAATGAAGGACGTCGTACCAGTGCGAATCATCTCAGCCATGCACAGTTCTGCTGAAACTCGTCCATCATCCTCTGTGAAGTTGCCTTGAAGGACCCAGACATACTTCTTAAGCCAGTCAACTAGAGACACGTCGTCAGCGCAACCTCTGATGAGTGCTTGAGACAAATGGATATGAGTGTCGATAAGTCCAGGCATCACTATCTTATTCTTTGCATCGATGACATGCTCCGCCTTGCGACTCTTTAGGTCCTCAGTCCTACCTATCTCCGTAATTGTGTCATTCTCAATGTAGAGTGCCCCATCTATGATGATCTCGCGTTTGGGATTTAGGGTCAGTACATAGCCGTTCTTTATGAGAATACTTCTGGGTGACAAAAGCGACTTCCTCCATGCAGATGGAGTATCACCCATCACTTGACATAACAGTTGTGGTGAGTGAGGTTCAGGCAATTTGAAACTGGATTGAAATTTTAAGACCTTGTTCGGGTTTGCCTTTTACTCGATCTTTCACCTCTGGCGTGCAACCATATTTTTCTGCAAGTCTTCGAACAAGGTGTAGTCCAACGCCTCCATATCGGCGAGTTGGTTCAAAGAGGTCTGGTTTCTTTTCATCACTAAGACCCGGGCCATTGTCAGAGATACTCAAATTAAACGTCTTCCCAGACACCTTACCTCTGACTTTCACGATTTTCTGGGAATCCTCCTTTGGGTTATGGACAACAGCATTCTCGAGAAGGTTCCATACTAGCTGACTTAATGCTTGGTCAGCAAGCACCTTGACGCTAGACGGTAGTTTTCCGATGTCTACGCGTACACCACGTTGTTTGAAGAGAAGTTCCGACTCAGCTTGAATCACTCTTACGATATCAATTGCACTAAGAGGTTCAGTCTTTGATTCCTCCGCCTTCCTGACCTTTTGAATAAGCTCAAGACATCGAAGGGCCCCATCCATGACATATCTTTTGGACCTCATGATCTGTTCAGGTGGCGAATCGGTTTCAAGGAAATCTCCGCCAGCGAGAATGAGTTGAAGTTGATTCCCAATATCATGAAGAAGCAGGTCGAGAAGGAAATACACTTCAGCCTCAGTCTTCTTCAAATCGGAGATATCTGTGAATATTGCAATGCTGCCCAAGAATTCATCATCTGCTCCTCGTAGGGGTGAGGCTGAAACCATGACTGGAACTGTCCCACCAGCCCTATGCTTGAGCAGAGCTTCATAGTGTTCGATCTTCCCCTCCTTTCGCTCCTCCATCTTTTCGTGAACATCGTTCTCGGTCCATCCATGCAGGATGTCTGTTATAGGGATGCCAATGAGTGTTTCAGGATCCTCACAGCCCATCATTCTGCATAGCGCATCGTTAGCAAGGACCAAGACACCATCAGAATTGTCTACTCCAAGGCCTGAGTCCATTGTTTCGATGAGCGACCGGTATCTATGTTCACTCTCTTGCAGAGCGTATGCGCTTCTCTTCTCATCAGTGATATCGACCAGTTGAGCTACTGTCTTTATCGATCCATCACTACTGCGTATTGTCCCAACATTCATCCTGATATCAATGACCTCACCATCTTTCCGGACTACTTGGAATTCATAGACAGAGGGAACTGTTTCCCCTTTTTGACGTCGTCGATATCTCTCAGCAACTAGTTCCTTGCTATCAGGATGGAGGAATTGTCTGAAGTCATGACCTAGGAGTTCACTTCTCCGCCTACCAAGAATGTCACACAGTTTGTCATTCACATATTCAAACTTGTAATCAGTCCCTACAATTATCATCCCTGCAAAACTATAGTAATCCACCATGAACTCGAGAATCTCTTTTCGAGCCATCATTTTCTCTTCTGCAGCCTCTCGACGGCTCAGGTCCAATATATAAACAACATAACCGGTGATCTCACCATTCTCCTCAATCTTGTTTGTGTAGACTTGAGTTGGGATTCGTAAATTGTCACTCCTTACTATTCTCAGGGAGATAGAAACAGATGGCTGCCCATTTCTGAGCAATCTAAGTCCATCCTCAACGAGAGAGATTTGCTCAGGTGCAACCAAGTCAACCACAAAAATGTCTGAAGATAACAATTCGTCTGTCAGTTGTAGAAGTTCCAGTGCATGAGGATTCGCATATCGTAGTCGGAATTTCTTGTCGAATTCGACAACAGGAATCAACATAGTATCCGCTACCTTGTGAAACTCTTGCCTTTCTAGGGACGGCTCTCGCTCATAAGATCCTGTCATAGTCCCACTTCTATGTCCGTTGCTAACTCCAAACTGGCGTGACAAGATGTGTTAGGCACGTCGTTCCTCGCGTATCCCATTAATAGCCTTTAGTCAGATGTACTCACCATATGACAACAACTTAAAGAGAAGGAGCTAAGAAGGATGGAGTCGAATAATCAGTCGGAGAGACCGCCCATTGAGAAGATTCCTAGCAATAGATCTCCAGAAGTGTACTGGTTGCAGAAACTGTGAGCTAGCATGTTCTGCCAAGCATACAAAGACCTTCAACCCTAGAAGGTCAAGGATTCAAATTCTCAAAGATGAGCCCAAAAACCTCGTGGTCCCAATGGTGTGCCTTCAGTGTGAGGACCCCCTCTGTGAGCAGGCATGTCCTAATGGTGCAATATCCTACAATGAAAAAGGCACACTAGTAGTTGACAGTGACAAGTGCATTGGATGTGAGAACTGCGTCACAGCATGTGTATACGGTGGGATAGAGATTGACACAAAGACTCTGAAGGCAATAAAGTGTGACCTATGCTGGGGAGACCCCGCGTGTGTCAAGGCATGTGATTATGGTGCCATCAGTCTTGTAGGAGCAGACGATGATGGGTTCAATGCTAGAAAGCGAGGTGTCGATTTGGCATTTCAAACAGTCAGAGTCAAGACAGGGGAGGTTAGTGAATGACATTTCCATACAAGGGATATGCTGGATACTATCTTGATGTAGACTTGACCAAAGGGAAGGTCCACAAGAAGGAGCTTGAGAAAGACTGGGCACGACTCTATCTTGGAGGGAGTGGAGTTGCAGCCAAGATTCTCTGGGAAAGGACAGGACCGGACACCAATCCTCTTGGACCGGATAATGTTCTAGTTGTTGGGACAGGTCCACTGACCGGGGTTATGTTCTCGCCATCAGGAAGAATGATGTTCGCCACGAAGAGTCCACTCACCGGGGTATGGGCAGAGAGTCATGTTGGTGGTTTCTTAGGAGCCGAGATCAAATACGCAGGGTTTGACTTTGTGGTCTTCAATGGACGCTCAGAGAAACCAGTCTACCTCTCACTCCAAGATGGAGAAGGAGAACTTCTTGATGCAGCTCATCTTTGGGGCAAGGAAACTAATGTGACCACTCAAATGATTCGTGAGGACCACAAAGATCCGACTCTGAAGACAGGAGTCATCGGTCCAGCAGGGGAGAATGGAGTCCTTTATGGCTCTATTATTGTCGATTTCTACCGAGCTGCTGGAAGAGCTGGATTAGGAACTGTTCTTGGATCAAAGAATGTGAAGGCAATCGCAGCAAGTGGAGCCCAAGGACTCGAAGTACACGATATGGAGGCGTACCTGGAAGCCAATGATAAAGAGATGGAGAAATTAAAGGATCCCCTCTGGACTGACTCATTAGCATCTCTGAGAAAGTACGGCACAACCGATCTCGTGGCAATCATCAATGAGATTGGCAGGCTTCCAACCAAGAACCACTGGACAGGATACTATGAACAAGCTGATGATATAGGTCCAGAAATCATAGCTGAAAAGTATAGAATAGCGCAGGAGGCGTGTCATGGATGTGCTGTTGGATGCAAGTACATCATCCGTGTCAAAGATGGAAAATACCCAACTGGTCCAATTGGGGGTCCAGAGTATGAGACCATCATGGCTTTTGGCTCGAACTGCTTGAACAATGACATTGAGTCTGTGTTCCATTTAGGAAAGAGATGCGATTTGCTAGGCTTGGACACCATTAGCTGTGGAAAGTCTATCGGATTTGCCATGGAACTTTACGAAAAGGGAATCATCTCAAAAGAGGATGCAGATGGTCTAGACCTGAGCTGGGGCAACAGTGAAACTCAAGCTGCGCTTGTGGAAAAAATCGCCAGGCGAGAGGGATTTGGAAATCTTCTTGCGGATGGTGTCCGAAAGGCCGCTGAGAAGATTGGCGGTGATGCATGGAAATACGCAATCCATGTGAAGGGTCTCGAGGCTTCTGGTCAGGACCCACGGGCGCACCAGAGCATTGGACTCACCTATGCGACAAATGTGAGGGGTGCAGACCATCTCAGAAGTATATCTTGTGTTGAAGAACTCGGATATCCTGAGATTGCTTCTTCTAGATTTGGAGCGGACAAAGCAGAGGCGATTCTGGACATCATGTCCCCTCAGTACAAAGGAGAATTGATCTGGGATATGGAAAACTTCTACGCAGTTGTGGACTCAGCAGTTATTTGCAAATATGGAACCATGTGGCCACCTATGTTCTATTACGACACCTTTGTGAATGTGATTCCACCATTGACAGGTATGACCGAGTGGGGAAACATGAAATTTGTCAGGAAAGTGTCTGAGAGGATAAGTCACTTGAGGAGGGCCTACAACCACAGACTGGGAATCACAAGGAAAGACGAAACTCTACCACATAGGCTGTTGAAAGAACCAATGCCAACTGGACCATCAAAGGGTGGTCTTCCCGATCTTGATGAGATGTTGGATGAATATTATGAGTTTCGAGGGTGTGACCGTGACACGGGTCTTCCGAAGGAGGCCAAACTGAAGGAGCTAGGATTGGACTTTGTGGTCCAAGAGCTTAAACCAAAGGGTCTGACAAAGTAGGGGTGGACGATAGTCTAAATGATTAACTTTAATATAGGACCTTTTTTAGGAAAACTTCAGTGACGTAACTGCTCCTGGATTAGTGCAGAAGGCGAACTTTGCTTATGATTGGTAATGAAGAAACGAAACGGCAATTATTCCTTACTTCGCTTGGAGGAGTTGTTGGCGCGATTTCTGGATTTACCGCAGTGATTTTCAGATTTCTGATAATTGGAATCAGTATTGTATTTGTGACCATTCCAGCAGCCATAGGTGCAGCAGGATGGATTATCATACCAGCTATTGGAGGTATATTCACTGGCATTATCGTTGTGCGATATGCACCTGAAGCGAAGGGCCACGGAGTACCTGAGGTCATGGAGTCATATGTCCTTCATGGAGGAAAGATGCGACTTCGTGTTCCTTTTCTCAAAAGCGTTGCTTCGGCTGTAACAATTGGAACCGGTGGCTCTTGTGGTCGTGAGGGGCCCATAGCACAAATCGGAGCAGGAGTCGGTTCAGGAATCGCTGATAGGTTGAACCTGAGCAAAGATGCAACACAGACCTTGGTCCTTTGTGGCTTATCATCAGGAATTGCTGCCACTTTCAACGCACCACTTGGAGGCGCACTTTTTGGCATAGAGATTGTTGCGGGAGGAGTCCTTGGCTTTTCAATCCTCCCTGTGATTCTGTCTAGCGTGGTAGCAACGGCTGTAGCTGATATCTCGTTGAGGATAATTGCCGGGACACCTCTAAGTTTGTCCTTTATTGCACCCTCATTCGTGATGGAGAACCCTGCTGAACTGCCGTTCTTCTTGATTCTCGGGCTAGTTCTAGGACTTATCAGTGTCCTTTGGATAAGAGGCTTCTACTTCATCGAGGGACTCTTTGAAAAGATTCGAACCTCAAAATACGTGATACCAATCATCGGAGGTGCTATCACTGGTATTGTAGGTGTGATTGGCATCTACTTTGAGCAGATCTTTGCCTATACGGGAGCCTATGGAGACCAACCGTATATTCCTGCAGTCATGGGAGGAGAGTATGCCTTCATAGACAGGATACTTCCAATCTCTAATATTCTGGAGGGCGGAGTGACACTTCTAGCCATTCTCGCTATATTCAGTTTCCTGAAGTTCTTCACGACCAGCGCCACATTGGGATCAGGAGGGTCAGGAGGAATTTTCGCGCCAACGCTTTTCATCGGTGGAGGCCTAGGTGGTGCGATGGGCTGGATATTCGCCTTTTTTGCACCCACCATCATAAACCCGACAGGTGCAATGGTATTCGCGCTCGTGGGCATGGCATCACTCTTTGGAGGGTCAGCTCGAGCTCCAATTACGTGTATCGTCATCATCATGGAGATGACTAGTGATTATTTCCTAATTCTTCCATTAATGGTTGCTGTATCATCGGCATATCTTGTTTCATCCATTATCGAGCCCGAGAGCATCTATACGATGAAACTGGCTCGGAGAGGAGTCCACATCCAGAAAGGGACACACGTAGGAGCACTCAAGGCGGTGAAGGTTGGTAGTGTGATGACAAAAGATCCAACAGTGTTGCATCCAACAATGACAACGTCAGAAGTGTTTGTGATTATTAATAAAACACACCACACAAAGTTCCCTGTCATAGATGACTTTGGCAACGTTATTGGAATACTGATTGCTGAGGATTTGTTCCACGAACCAAAAGAAGATGGAACCGAATATCAAGTCAGAGAGCTCATGAATCCTAAGTTTCTGCATCTCATGCCAGACTGTACCATGGATAGCGCACTCCAGGAAATGATAAAACGAGATGAAGGTCATGCAGTCATCGTCAGTGAAGATCAGCCCAACAAGATGATTGGCTACATAACAAAGGCGGATGTTCTCAAAGCGTATGAGATTGCCATCATCAATCTTCAGCAAGCGGGTGCTGATGTAGAGAGCATAGATCCAGCATTGATCATTGAAGTGTCGAACCTTGAGTAGTCCTTGAATTTTCGAACACTTTATGTTGATGGTATCTAAGAGCACTGTATGGCCGATATTAAAGTCGAGATTGCAGGGCTGAAACTAAAGAATCCGGTCCTCACTGCAGCAGGCCCAACATCTAGAAATGGAATGACCCTATTGAATGCCGCGGCTGGAGGCGTCGGGGGGCTTGTTGCGAAGACAGTAAGTGTCAAGCCTGCAGATGTTCCTCGACCAAATATGGCGGCGCTGAAGGAGGGGAGGGTGGGATCTAGGCGAGGGATACTAAATGCAGAACTTTGGAGTGAGCTACCTGCAGAACAGTGGCTTGAGAAGGAATATGCTATGGCACTCAGTTCTGGTCTACCTCTGATTGCAAGTGTTGGGTATACACCAGAGGAAGTTTCTGAACTCGGTCCCCGGCTTGAGAAAGCAGGTGTTCATGCCATTGAGTTTAGTACCCACTACGTAGGAGGACACACGGAGATAGCCAAGGCACTAAAGGATGTGGTCGAGATACCAATCTTGGCAAAACTCAGTCCAAAGATCGATGTTGCGGAGGTTGCCAAATCGCTCGAGCCTCATGTTGATGGGATTGTGGGTATCAACACATTTGGTCCGTGTTTGAGGATAGATATCGAAACTGGAAAACCCATGTTAGGGAGTAATGATGGCTTTGGATGGATGAGTGGTGCATCACTGAAACCAATTGCTCTTAGGTGTATAGCAGACATAGCACGGTCTGTAAAAGTCCCGGTCATTGGAGTTGGTGGTGTGGCATCCGGTGAAGATGTCATTGAATTTTCGATGGTGGGAGCATCTGCAGTAGAGGTATGCACTGCAGCAATCCTAGAAGGGAACACAGTCTATGGAAAGATCGCCAAAGAAACAGCAGACTGGCTAAAGAACCACGGCTATGACTCTCTTGATGACATCAGAGGGATTGCTCTGCGTCACATGGATGAGCGTGCGACACTGACACCGCCGCCAACTGTTGACATGGATAAATGCACTCTCTGTGGTCTCTGTCCCAAGTCATGTGTATATGGAGCTATCACCGTGGACAAAAAGAAGAACCTATTTGAGATTGACAAAGACCTCTGTCAAGCATGTGGGATGTGCATCTCTGTTTGTCCATACCACGCATTGAGTGCTGATTAGAGCCAGAGCATGGTCTCGAGATCAGTGGTTAATAACTCAGCCTTCCCCTTGGTCACAGCATAGTCATTCTCTATGCGTACACCACCGATACCATCTAGGTATACACCAGGCTCGATTGCCATAACGTGACCAGTTGCGAAGAATTCCTCTCGTTTGTACATGCTTGGTTGTTCATGAACCTCTAATCCGATTCCGTGCCCAAGGCCGTGGGTCATACCATCTTTTGCATCTGGATTGAGTCGTCGTGAGTCGAACCCGAGTTCCTTCAGCATGTTGAAACAAGCAAGATTCACATCATCAATCATAGCACCATCAGTGAGCGCATCCACTGAAGCAGCAGCAGCAGCCTGAGCAGCCTCAAACATCTCTTTCACTCTAGGAGAAGGTGTCCCTTTCACAATCGTGCGAGTCACATCTGCTACATAGCGTTCATACTTGAGCCGTGGATACACGTCTAGGATTATTGGTGTATTAGCCTTCAATTCATCCTCCGGATTGCCAAGATAGTGCCAGTCAAACGCTTTTTTGCCAACTGCAAGGATTGTGTCTTCAGCGCATTCAGCATTCCGGTCCAACAGAAAGTGCTCTAGGGCAAGTTTCACCTGACCCACTGTGAGGGGGCTACTTTCATACATCAGGGTCTTATTGGGACCAACATCAGAGTCTTTAATCATCTCAATGACTCTCTTGATTGCGCCAACAGTAGCGTCACCAGCTTTCTTGATGGTCTTAATCTCCTCACTACTCTTAGTAGCTCTAGCATCAGGAACGAGATCCTCGACAACTTTGACCTCAAAACCTAGTCTTTGAAGGATGACGAGTATACTTGCAGGAACCTCATCTGGTACACCTAGGACAGTTCCATTGAAATTCTCACGGAGCATGGGACCAATGAGTGCATCTCTGTTTTTCATAATTTGTTTGTTCTCTCTTAGTAACCCGACCACTAAATCACTCAGATCGTAGGTACGTTTCACAAAGCTTTCCTTCTTGACCCGGTCTAGTGTGTTGAAGGGAGCTCCAATGATACCATCTTCGCCCTTGTTGTGAAGATAGTAGATGTTATCGCCTGAACGAAATCCAGTCAACCATAGAAGATTTGGAGAATCGAATGGACTTCCATAGGAAAACAACCCATCGATCGCATATTTCTCCATCAGAGCATCCATATCGTCTAGCATGATGTTCGCCTTGTTAAGCATCGCAAACATGAGTTGTCGTGAAAAAAGCTTCTATTCATGCCTGTAGATATGGACGCATGCGTGTTTCAACCATCATACGGTCTGGCATGTCATAGGGACCCATGGTTTCAACATTGAAGGAAGAGCACGTGGCTGCAAAAATACCTGCTCGAGCCACATTGGCTGTTCTCATATATTCGAGTAGGAATCCAACAGTGTAAGTGTCACCACACCCGGTAGTGTCTACCTGCGCATTTGCTAGAACTAGAGGGATGTCCACTTGCGTGTTTCTTGTGTAGATTGTCGAACCTCTATGGTCACGAGTGACCATGACAATTCGTGGTCCCAAGTCCAATATATGAGAGACAGCAGATAATTCAGACTCATCCGAATTGATGATTCGCAATTCAGAATCATGCAGTTTGACAATATCCACAAGACTGAGAATTTTGTCACTTTCAGGCCATTCTCTGGGAGTTACACGACAATCATCTGTTATGCACCTAAGATACCCTTGAGCATCCAAAGAGACCAATGCGCCATCTTCACGTGCAATAATATAACAGTCCGAATCTATCTCATTGCACGAGAGAGGAGAGAAATGAATGATACCTGCCTGACAATGGTCATCTGAGAAGTCTGCTGGCGTTATTTGTGGGGCGAGATGTTCAACACGTTGTGAACGAACTCCTTCCTCATCATACTCATTGACAAAGCGTGTTGTTGTGTCGCCCTCATAGTGTAAGCCCAGTAGATTAAGTCCAGATGTCATTAGCGTTATCTTATACGATTCCTCAAAATCTGAACCGACCTTTGATATGATGCCAGCGCCAAAAGCACCAATTTTGGGAGCAAGCATTGCGTATGCGGTGCCCCCACCGAGAAGTTCTTGTCGAGACTCTGGCGTGATTATCAGGTCCCTACTTAGATGTCCAACAACAACAATTTCCATTTTGACGCCGAAGGCATTGACTGCGAACCATTCCTATAACTCCTATGTTTAGTCAGGGGCTGAAGGCAACGGTTTTAATCTCACGCGATATTCCGGTAAATTGAGTGTGATATCTTGGCTCAAGTCTTAGTGAAGTTCTTTGCCACAGTCAGAGAAGTAACAGGAGTAAAGAGCATAGAACTTGAGGCAGGAAACATCAGAGAACTTTTGCAACAATTGATTAGGATATATGGAAACAAGTTCAAAGATACGGTTCTTGATGATGAAACAGGAGAACTCAAGCAATTCTTCTCCTGTATGGTAAATGGTAAGCGTATCGAATTACTGAATGGATATGAAACAGTCCTGAAAGATAATGATTCTATTGCGTTCTTCCCACCTGTTGGAGGTGGATGAATGAGTAGTACACTAACATCATCTTTTAGAAAACAGAAACAATGTTCAGTTGATCTTGTGGTGAAAAATGCTAGACTGTTACTTGAGTCGGGACTTGTGAGAGGGGGACTAGGAGTAGCAGATGGCATTATTGTTGTCATAGCTGGTGATGAGCATCTGCCAGAAGCAGGAACCATCATTGATGCAGAGGGCAAAATCCTGATGCCGGGATTGATTGACGGTCACGCCCATATTCATGATCCTGCAATGTTAGAGCATGAAACCTTCACCACAGGTTCAAAGGCAGCTGTGGCTGGCGGGGTCACTACGTTTGTGGATATGCCCCTTACAAACCAGGT